>NZ_JBEOOL010000019.1:0-93895 GCF_040309225.1 Pseudoalteromonas sp. GW168-MNA-CIBAN-0100
AATAGGCCACAACTTCTGTTGTAGCCTATTATGAGCCCTTTGAAAGATCGTTCAATTAGCTTAAACGATCTGCATTAGCTAATTAGCGGCTCTTTTTGTATTTTAAATTAACCAGAACTCAGCTAATTAGCTGCTTGCGCTGTTGGTTGCTGTTTGTTTAGTTGTAAGTAACTTAATAGCCACATACCCAAACCACCTAAAAACAATGCAGCTGCTACGTAACCTGTTTGATTAGGTGCAGCACCTTGCGCTATTGCAATTCCGCCAACCCAAGGACCTATAGCATTGGCAGTATTAAATGCGCACTGTACTAAGGCACCAATCATAGCGTGGCCTTCGGGCGCAACGTCCATTAAAAGCGTTTGAATCAGCGTAGCCAAGCCCACACTGCATCCAATAAAGAAGATCACTGCATAAAGAGCCCAAATATTATGGCTTGCCGTTACATAAGCAAAGGCAAATACAATGGTACATACAAGCGCAAGGCCAGTCGTTTTAATTGCTGATTTATCGGCTGCTTTACCCAGTACATAGTTACCGAGCGTACAACCAATACCAAACATTACCATTGCGATAGAAATAGTATACGGGGCTGTTTTTGTTACCACTAATATGGTGTCGGCAATGTAAGTATAAATACAAAACACCCCGCCAAAGCCAATAATTACAATACCCAAAATAGACCAAACCAGTTTATTTTTAAGTACGCCAAACTCGTTTAGTAAGTTAGAAGGCTTAGCGTTATCTATATTTGGAACTACTTTATAAACAAAAATAAAAGCAATAAATGCAAGCACTGCAGCGCCGGCTAAACAATACCGCCAACTAAGGTTTTGACCCACAAGTGTTACAACAGGCACACCAACAATAGTAGCTACAGTTAAACCCATAAACACCTTAGACATAAAGCTAGCACGCTTACCTTTTGGGGCAATATCCGATGCTAATAAAATAGCCGCGCCAAAATATGCACCATGAGGTAAACCACTTAAAAATCTAAATATTACAAGTTGCTCAAGCGACGTTGCCATCGCGCTTAATCCGTTTGAGACAAACATTAAGCTTATAAATATGAGCAATGCTTTGCGCTTTCTCATATTAGCAGTGGTAAGCATTAAAATAGGGGCACCCACTACAACACCAATGGCGTAAGCACTAATTGCATAGCCACTTTGTGATGGCGTTGAGCCAAATGTTTCGCTAATTAGTGGCAGCATAGGCATCATCGAAAACTCAGATAATCCTAAAATAAATGTGCCAAGCGCTAATACGAGTAAAATAGCAGTTCTGTTTAGTTGACTAGATGCCGACGTTACATCTGATGTCATAGATGATCCCTTAGGTTTAATTTAAAAATGAAATTGCACAATGAATCCTGAATAGGAAATATCATGTGTATGCTTAAATTTGGTGTGAGAGGGTAGTCAGTGAGAACGTTATTTTAATTTAAAAAAAGTACAGAGTCATGCATAAATTAGTGTTTTTGTTAGGTTTTTAAAATGTTAATTAGAAGAAAATACTACTTAACATTCATAAAATAAAAAAACTATTTATAAAGCAGGCGTCTACAGGGTATTAAATATTAGCCGAAAGGTTATTTAAAGCTTATATTTACAGTACAGCTACATATTGATATCACATTAATTTGCTAATTTTTGTACTAATTTACTCCTTAAGGTTTTTATATGTTTGGTATTTCTAAAAGAAACGCAAAAATTGAAGAAATGGAGCTTCAATTAATTCAAAAGCAATCTATTTTATCGGCAATTAATAAGCACGTTGCTTATATAGAGTTTACACCTGATGGAATAATATTAGACGCAAACCAGTTGTTTTTAAAAACGATTGGGTATAGCAAAGAGAAAATAATTGGTAAGCATCATCGTATGTTTTGCGAACCTGAATATGCAAAGTCGAACGAATATAGTCAATTTTGGCAAGCATTAAAAACAGGGAATTCTAAAGCAGGCTCGTTTTTAAGGTACAAAGCTAATGGCGATAAGCTTTGGCTTGAGGCGACTTACTTTCCTGTAGAAGAGCATGGCGTAGTCACTAAAGTGATTAAAATAGCCTCTGATATTACGACTAGTTATATACAACGAAAGGCACAAGAAGCGATAGCTAGTGCACTCGATAAAGCATTGGCTACAATAGAGTTTACCCCACAAGGTAATATTTTAAGCGCAAATCAAAACTTTTTAGCAACAGTAGGCTACAGCTTAAAAGATATTGTAGGTAAACATCATAAAATGTTTTGTACTGAAGTGTTTTATGAGAAAAACCCACACTTTTGGAATGAATTAGCGCAGGGGCAGTTTAAGTCAGGAAAATTTAAACGTATTGCTGCCGACGGTTCAGAAATTTGGCTAGAAGCTACTTATAACCCAATATTAGATAGCAAAGGTAATGTAATTAAAATAATTAAGTTTGCATCAAATATTACTGATCGTATACACAATAATAATGCAGTGACTGAAGCCGCTGCAATCGCGTATGAATCGGCGGTAGCTACAGCGCAAACCGCTAAAAAAGGTTCTGAGATACTACAAAGTTCTGTTGCAAACTCAGATGCCATTGTAAGCCAAGTTCTTAAGTCAGTTGATTTAATTAAAAATCTTAATGAACAATCAGCTGTAATAGGCTCCATTGTTTCTACAATCAGCAGCATTGCTGATCAAACTAATTTACTTGCACTCAATGCTGCTATTGAAGCTGCACGTGCTGGTGAATACGGTCGAGGTTTTGCTGTAGTAGCTGACGAAGTAAGGCAACTTGCAGCCAGTACGAGTAGTTCAACTAATGAAATAGCAAGTGTTGTTAAAAATAACCAAGAGCTCACTAATGATATATCAAAGCAAATAACGTCAGTTTCAGACTCATCAAAACAAGGAAGAGAGCTTATTGCTAATGTGTCTGAGGTCATTAAAGAGATTGAACGTGGAGCCGATATTGTTTCTCAAACGGTAGCTAAGTTAAATGTTTAATTTATTATATGACCTTTTAGATTAAACACACCTAACAACACTCTAAATTGATAAAGTGCGACAATATGTCGCGCTTTTGCTTTTGCCACTCACACTATAATTACGCCAATTATTACAGTGGCATAAATTAACAATGGTTTATAAAAGCAAAACTCAAAAAACATATTTCCTTACCTCTGTCGCACTTTTTATTAGTGGTGTGTTATCTCCTTTCGCATTTGCCGACGATACGTCTTTAGAAGTGATTGAAGTACACGGGCATGCTCAAAATAAACATTTAGTGCTTGGCTCGTCAGAATCATTATTAAATGATTTAGGTGTCGATTTTTCTGCGGCGGGCGGCGTATCTAACTTACCTATTTTAAATGGTTTAATGGGCGACAGAGTTAAAGTGTTAATCGATGGTGCAGATGTAACCGCTGCATGCGCTAATCATATGAACCCGCCACTTTCGTATATCTCGGCCAATCAAATTACGTCTTACAATGTGGTTGCAGGCGTGTCGCCAGTAAGCGCAGGCGGCGATAATATTGCCGGTGTAATAAGCGTTAATTCTATTTCACCACAGTATAGCGATAGCAATGAATTAGGTTGGCACTCAGGTTATGTGTCAGCAAAGTACAGTAGCGTTGATAACGGACGTAAACTTGGCGTAGGTGCACGTTTAGCAAGTGACACGTTTAGCCTTAATTATCAGGGTTCGTTTAGTGACGCAGATAGTTATGAGGACGGTAACAGCGATGTAGTATTAGATACATTGTATCGAGCACAAAATCATAGTTTAACCACAGCTATGCGCGATGATAAACAGCAATTAGTTATAAAGCTAACGCATCAAAAAATCCCGTATCAGGGATTTGCAAATCAGTATATGGATATGACCGATAACACCAGTTACGGTGCAATAGCTCAATACAAACGCTCCTTTGAAAACATCGAGCTTGAAGGGCAAGTTAACTGGCATAGCGTAAAGCACGAAATGGGTTTTTTCAGTGAAGAAAAAACAGGCATGATGCGAATGAAAACCGATGCACAAGATATAAGTACGCAGCTTAAATGGCGTATCGCGCTTGATAAAAACAGCAGTATTTTACTCGGTCAAGAATATTACAATTACAGTATTGATGATTGGTGGCCAGGTATTGAAGGCTCAACCATGATGGGACCAGACGATTACGTAAATATTAATAACGGTAAACGAGAACGAATAGCGGCATTTGCTGAATTTGAGAGCCAAGTAAATACAAAGTTATGGTTAAACGCAGGCGTACGCATTGAAAGTATTAGTACCCACGTTGGAGAGGTTCAATCTTACAACGATGGTATGAGCATGACGGATATGGACGATATGAGCGACATGGGTAGTGTGGAAAGTATGACCATGAGCGATACGTCTACAGATAACACTGTTGCTGCACAGAACTTTAATGCTGGCGACAGAGATAAAACCGACACTATAGTTGATGCTAACTTATTAATTAACTACCAAATAACAAATTATGATGAGCTGCAACTTGGTCTTGCCCGAAAAAACCGAGCGCCTAATTTATACGAGCGATACAGTTGGGGTGTAAGCACCATGGCAACCACCATGATTGGTTGGTATGGCGATGGTAATGGCTATATTGGTAACCCTGATTTAGACGTTGAAACAGCGCATACAATAAGTGCTACTTATATTAAATCGGCTAAAGATGACCGTTGGCGATTAAGCACCAATGTTTGGTATACAGATGTGAGTGACTATATTGATGCTGATATTGTAAGAAGCTTCAATAGTTATGATTTAGACAATACAGCGCGTAACATTTTTCAGTTTACTAATGTAGATGCTATTTTGTATGGTGCAAAAATAGATTTAACAGCCAACATTTATGAATCTAAGCAATTAGGTAACTGGCAGTTACACGCTAATCTTACTAATACGAGAGGCAAGCGCGACGATACTAACCAGCCGCTTTATCAAATTAAACCACTGCAAACCCAGCTAGGTATTAGCCAGCAAATAGGTCGATTTGAAAACGCATTATCTTGGCAATGGGTAGATACTAAAAGCCGAGTAGATAATAATCGTTTTGAAAACCAAACAGACAGCTACAGCCTGGTTAATTTAAGCTCTAAAGCAACATGGGATTCATTAACGCTAAGCGCAGAAGTGAGTAATGTGTTTGATGAATACTACCAACTCCCGCTAGGAGGTGTAAGTATTGCGGCACTTAAACAAGATAGCAGCAACGGGTTTGAACAACTTGCTGGGCAGGGTCGTTCATTTAATGTAAGCGTTAGTTACGCGTTTTAATTAACCTCATATTCAAATTTAAAATAAAGCAAAAGCCATAACCACGTTATGGCTTTTTTTGCGCTTTAATAATTAAGCCGTAAACTTATTTTAATGAAATGTTTGTATGCAAAAAGCGTTCTATTAAGCACGCTTGTATTAATTTTACAGCGTTATTTTAAGGCAATGCAGTAAAAAGCAGTAACTTGTTCATCACCCAATGATTAGGAAATACAGTGTTTAAGCAATTTAAAAATAAAGTGATGGGTGCGCCAACAGCTATGGCCGGTTTAGCTTTGGGTATTGCTAGTATGGGATGGACATGGGAAAACGTTTTTAATTTAAACTCCCAAGGGCAATTTTTGGGAGCGGTACTAGCTGGCGTATTAGTTTTACTTTTGGCTGCTAAGTTTTTACTACACCCTCATTTATTAAAAGCCGATTTAGCACACCCAGTTGCAGGAAGTGTGATCCCTACATTTGCAATGGCTAATCTTGTTATTTCAAACTCAGTTGGGCAATTTAATTCATTAGCTGGCGACATTATGTGGGTTTTAGCTTTTGTGCTGCATCTCACATTTTTGGTGAGTTTTTTATACCAGCGAGCAAAAAAGTTTAACTTTGAGGATATTGCGCCCAGCTGGTTTGTGCCGCCAGTGGGGATAATTATTGCAGATGTTACTTTTTCGGGAAATCCGACATTAGCGTGGTTAGCTTATAGCGCACTGGTGATTGGTATATCAACGTACAGTATTATGCTGCCAATTATGTTTTATCGCTTTTTATTAGCATTAAAAAGTGACTACGAAATACAGCCAACACTTGCCATTTTAGCAGCGCCTGCCAGTTTAACATTAGCGGGGTATTTTCATATTGTAGCTAATCCATCACTCTTTATAGTGGGGGCATTATTTATATTAGCGATAATAAAAACACTGATTGTTTATGTGTTATTTATAAAGTTATTACGCAGGCCTTTTACGCCGAGCTACGCTGCTTTTACATTTCCAATGGTTATTGGGGCAACTGCATTATTTAAAATGGCTGATTGGATGCAAAGTATAAACCTTGCAACGCCATATGTAGATACAGTTAATTACTTAGCTACGTTTGAACTTATAGTTGCCACGGCAGTAGTTGGTTATGTAAGTGGTCGGTACTTTTGCCACTTTAAATTATCAAAGGAACAGGTAACGTAGAGTTACTCTTGGATTACCTCTGGCTCATTACTTTCTTGTTCAGCTAGCTTTTCGCGCTCAGCTTTTGACACATAACCAGGTTTGTTGCTTTTATGTAGTTTAGCGTTAGTGCGTTTATCTTTCTTTTGAAATTTAGTGACGATTTTTTTACGACGGTTCACAATTAAATACCCTGTTAATTTTAAGTCGCGCATTATACAGTCATCCTCATAAAAGCTGCTATATAAATATTTAACATGAACTCTGGGTAAGAGATTTACCAGCGTATTGAACTATAGTGATATTTAAATTTATTTTCTCTAGCCAGAGATTTTCAGTGAAAACAAGGCGAACTTACGCGTCAATAGCTGGCCTATTGCAAGTAAATTCAACGCAGTTAGCGCTGAAAATAACTGCTTGAGATAGATTTATTATCCAGAGTTCAGGTTATTTACCTTAAGTTACCTGTGTGTTTAGCGTAAAGAGCTATAAGTAAGCGCTTCATAGCATTATAATTACCGCTCTTAGTTATTAATTAAATGGGAATTGTTTTGAAAAAGTTAGCTTTAGCCAGTATTGCTTTATTTGCGTTTGGTGCTCATGCGCAGTTAAATAAAAATATTGATAGCGTTGCCGATTACGCAGTAAATACCTACCAAAATGCTCAAATACACACACTAACTAACTTAGTGGCTTTTCCGACCGTTAATAAAAGCGACATTACAGCCCCTCAAAATCCCGATTTTATTGGCTTTAAAGCACTGTTAAAAATGAAAGCCGCAGAGCTTGGTTTTGACTACCAAGATTTAGGTTACACCGTTTTAATTGGAATGGGCGAGCAAAGCGAAAAAGTAACGGTAGTAACGCACGGTGACGTGCAACCTGCTAATGCTAGCAAATGGAAACAAAGTCCTTTTATTATTGATACATCTGAACCGGGTAAATTAGTTGGTCGTGGTACGGAAGACGATAAAGGTGCAATAGCGACAGCGCTTTACGCCATGAAGGCAATTAAAGATAAAGGCATAACGCTTAATAACCGTATTGAGCTTATGATTTACCTTGCTGAGGAGTCTGATTGGGGTCCGCTTACTCAATTTATGAAAACGTATGAACAACCAAAATATGCAGTAACGATTGATGCATCATACCCTGTAGTGGTTGCCGAGAAAGGCTGGAGCTTAATTGCTCCTACCTTTAATGCAACATCACCACAAACGGGTTTATATGTAAAGGATGTAACTGGCGGTGCGTTTAGAAGCCAAATTCCAGAAGACGCCAGCTTAGTACTTCACAATGCAGACGCTGCACTTATTAATACATTAAAAGCAAAAGCCAAAACATTAAATAAAGTTGAGTTTAACTTTAGTGAAAAAAGTAATGGTTTAGCAATAAGCGTTAAAGGTATGTCGGCGCATTCATCTGAGCCGGAGTCGGGTATAAATGCGATTGCGTATTTAGCTGAGTTATTTAAAGGCGTGGAGCTTGAAAATAACAGTGACGGCGAGCTAATCGACTTTGTGAATCAGTTAATTGGTTTAGACATTCACGGTAAACAGTTTGGCGAAATAGCTTATAAGCACGACTTTATGGGTCCGATGACAGTGGCACCAACCGTTATTGAGCGCGATGGTAATGCGCTAACACTTGCTGTAAATGCACGTCGCCCTATGGGTAAAGACGAAGCTGTATTACAAAAGCAAATTGATGATGCGCTCGCTAATTGGCAAGCCACTAACAATGTAACGCTTGCCAACATAGAAACAATTATTGGCACACCTATGCTGCTTGATAGCGCGCCGCATGCGCAAAAGCTGCTTGATATTTTTAAGCATTTTACGGGCGACGAAAAAGCTGACTTTGTATCAATAGGTGGTGGCACTAACGCCAAGCTGTTTGATAACGCGGTATCGTTTGGTCCTTCAATGCCAGGTAAACGCTACACAGGTCATTCAGAGCATGAATTTATGACCATTGAGCAACTTGAGCTTAATTTGCGTATGTACACAGCGATGATGATAGAGCTGGGTAATATGTAATTTATATTTAGATGCAATAGAACTAAAAATAGGTGTTGGTTATTAGTCAGCACCTATTATTTCAAAATTCACGTCTGGCAAGCTTTCAAAACTAGGTTTTGCAAATAAATACCCTTGCATAAGCTCAACACCTGCGTTTTTAAGCCATGTATATTCTTCTACTGTTTCAATCCCTTCAGCCAGTGCGATAATATTTAAATCGCGAAACATATTTAAGCAATGAGTTACTATTAATTGGCGTTTTTTGTCGTTGCTTATATCGCGTATTAGCGCCATATCCAGCTTAATAATATCTGTTTGAAAGTCAGCCAGTAGATTTAAACCAGAATAACCTGCACCAAAGTCATCAGTGGCGGTTTTAAATCCGAGAGACTGATAGTAATCAACAACGCGTTTAATGTGTGCGGTGTCTTCTATTTTTTCTACTTCAGTAAATTCAAACATAATATTTTGAATTGGGAAGTTATACTTTTTTGCAGCTTCTAGTGTGGTGCGTATACATCGCTCTGGTTTATAAATAGCATTAGGTAAAAAGTTAATGCTTAGCATTGATGTTATGCCTAGCTCTGAGGCAAGTTTAATGGCTTTAATACGACAAAGTTGATCAAATGTATAACGGTTGTCTTCATTCACCTTTGAAATAATAGAATAAGCAGACTCCTCATTTAAACCTCTAACCAGTGCCTCATAGCCATAAATAAGGTTAGTTTTACAGTTTATAATCGGTTGAAAAGCCATTGAAAAATCAAATTCGAGTTCGTTTGCGTCAGCACAGTTGTTACATGTCACTTTTTCGCAATTTTTTGATTTTTCGCTCATTTAGCTCATCCTGTTATGTTTATTTGTTTAGGTTAGTCGAGGTTAGATTCTAACACAAATAGATTAAAGTATTGTTTTTTATGTTTTTATACATAATAAATAACTATGTAATTAAATGAAAAGTGATGACTAATGTCAGACCACTTAGTGACATTTAGCAGGTGTGTACGTTGCTTATTAAAACAATAATAGCGACATACATTACTTGGAGAATATAAATGAGCAATACAGTGACATTAGGCAAAAAAATTAAAGGATATTTACTTATTTTAACTTTGCTAAGCGTTATAAATTTACTAACTTCGCCTAGTTATATATGGGTAGTATGGCCAGCAATTGGGATGGGAATAGGGCTTGTAGTAAGTACTTTGAGTAGGAATAAACCTAGGGCGTGTTGATTTTTGTGGATTGAAATTTGTTCAATCTAGGGGCGATTTAATCGCGGCGTGAGGTTTGTAACCTAGTGGGCTAAGTAAAAACCGAGCAACAAAGAGTCAATCGTCCCTAGAAAGAACCCAAAGGGCAGCGCATGTTTGGCATCTATGCTGCGTTATCGCCTATTAATGGGGAATAACCACACAACATAGGCTCTGCCTTGCCTAAATACCAAACACACTGCTGCAAATTCAACCACCAAATAACAACACGCCCTAGAGATATTTCTTTATAATAAGCAAGCCAAGTAATTACTTACTTGGCTTTTTTAGTAAGGAACTGTCTAAATAGTTAAGTCTAAATATTTAAAATGCTGATTGAAGTGTCGCATCTAGTGATATTTCGGTATTTAAGAGCTTGGAAATAGGGCAGCTCTTTTTGGTTTGCTCACATAAGGCTTGAAACTGCTCGTTTTGAATATCATCAATACGCGCTTTTACCTCAAGGGCAATATGCGTTACCGAAAAGCCATCATCTACTTCATCAAGGCTTACGGTGGCTTTAGTATCAATTTTATCTGCTGTAAAACCTGCATCACCTAATGCAAGCGAAAGCGCCATACTAAAACATGCACTGTGCGCCGCACCTACTAATTC
This sequence comes from Pseudoalteromonas sp. GW168-MNA-CIBAN-0100, assembly GCF_040309225.1. Lineage (NCBI taxonomy): Bacteria > Pseudomonadati > Pseudomonadota > Gammaproteobacteria > Alteromonadales > Pseudoalteromonadaceae > Pseudoalteromonas > Pseudoalteromonas sp. GW168-MNA-CIBAN-0100. The sequence goes on from NZ_JBEOOL010000019.1 coordinate 10,330, forward strand.
TTCAGGATTCGAGCCAGACTCTCCTTCAAAGCGAGTATTAAAGCCATAAGGTTGTTTATCAAGCGCACCACTTTGAGTTGAAATGCTACCTTTGCCTGTTTTAATATCGCCAGACCATGTTGAGCTTGCCGTCTTTTTAATCGTCGTCATCATCTTCTCCTTGCTTGATTGTAAGCTTTTCAGGTTAGATAAGCGTTATTTACAAAATAAGCTTACATAAAGCCTTAAAAGCAATAATTACTGATGATGTTGCAAAATAGACGCCAGTTAATTGTTATCCCTGTTTATTTCGCTTACAGCGCTCTGAACAGTAAATAACGTTATCCCAGTCGCGTTGCCATTTTTTACGCCAAGTAAAAGGTTTATTGCAAGTGGGGCATATTTTTTGAGGTAAGTTTAGTTTTTTGTGCGCCATACTTACTTAGTCTCACAATTACTTTTAGTATCCGTTTTATTTTTTGCTTGGCTTGTTTTTGGTGTAATTGCTACGTGCTTTCTAAGAATCCTCCCTATGGCGCGTTTAACATCGGCTCGCTCACGATATTGCCATAAGCGCTCGCGTGCTTCTTTTGAGGCAGCTGTTAAATCAAGGATGGGTTCAGGGTAATCCTCCCCTAACTTAAAGTCGTTAAAGAGTGCTTCCATCGGAGTTTGCTCCCAAGGCTGATGTAAATATTCAATAGGGAGTTTTTCAAGCTCGGGGCACCACTTTTTAATAAACGAACCTGTTGGGTCTTGATCCTCCGATTGTTTAATTGGGTTGTAGTGCCTAATGGTGTTAATGCCTGTTACCGAGGCTTGCATTTGAATTTGCGGATAATGAATCCCTGGCTCAAAATCTAAAAAGTAATTAGCGAGAGGAAAGCTTGCTTGCTGCCAGCTTATATTTAAATGATGCGTTACAAAGCTTACAAGCATGGCGCGCATTCTAAAGTTTATGTAACCGGTGGCTTTTAAGCAGCGCATGCAAGCGTCAATAATGGGAATACCTGTTTGACCTTGCGCCCAGCGTTCAATATCGTTTTTAACATGTTCATCATCGCGATACGGAAATACGTGATAACCCGGATTAAGGGCTAAAAACTCCATAGAACATTCGCTCTCAAACTTTTGCATAAAGTGGCAGTGCCAATGCAAGCGCGATACAAACGCAGCAAGCGGGCGCTTCCAGCCTCTTTTATCAGGATGTTTTGAATGATATTCGTCAAAGGCCATTTGATACACTTGCCTAAGGCTAATGTTCCCCCATGCTAGGTATGGCGAAAGTCGGGAGCAATATGTTTGGCTTAAACTTGGGCTCGATATTCCTTTTTGATAACCTTTACCGCGCTCGGCAAAAAAGCTCTGCATTACAGTTCGCGCATGCAGCGGGCCACCTTGTTGAAAGCTGTCGTGATCTTGCGTGTAAGCGCTTGGTAGCTCAGGTGTTTGGTAGTTATTGAGGGTAATTGTTTTTATACTCTTCCAATTAGGAACAGCAATAGGTGCTTGCATTGTTTGCTGCCAGCGTTCGTTCCAATTATTACGATTTTTTTTGCCGCGAATAACCGCGCCTGTTTGCGACTCTTGCCAGTTAATGTGGTTATGCTGGCACCAGATTTTAATAGCTTTATCGCGCTCAAAGGTATTGTTTAAGCCTATTTCTTGATGGCTAAAAATATTAACTATTTCAAACTGTGCCTTTAACGATTCAAGTAAATCGCTCATATTTAAATTAAACATATAAACACAGGCATTAAAGCGCGCTAGTTGTTTGTTTAACTCAACTATTGATTGATACACAAAGCGCCAGTGCCGCTCATTGTAGTGTGCATCTTCGAGCAGTAATGGCTCAAAGTTATAAAGTAACAGGGTAGGTAAGCCATTACTGAATGCATTTTTTAATGGTTGATGATCGCTAAGACGTAAATCACGTTTAAACCACACGATGTTTATTTTCATATAATTTGTTTATTGCTTTAAATAGAGATAAAAATTAGCTTGTTATTTAACTGAGTCAGCCAAACTTATACGTAACTACCTTGAATTAAGATTTAGTTTTAATGTATTAAAAGGAAATGTATGTTTTTAGATCTAACCGAAAACACCAGTCAAAATGTTTATTCTTACTTAGTAGGTGGTATAAGCCCACGGCCTATCGCATGGATAAGTACATTAAATAGTGAAGGTATTGCGAATATTGCGCCTTATTCATTTTTTACTGTGGCTAGCTGCAAGCCACCTGTTTTAAGCGTTACGCAAGTAAACCCAAGTGATAAAACGAATAAAGATACGCTCAGTAATTTAATGGCAACTAAAGAATGTGTGGTTAATATAGTTAGCGAAGAGCTAGTTGAAAAAATGAATCAAAGTTGTGCAAATTATCCTAGTGGTATAAGCGAATTTGATACAGCTAACATTGCCCAAGCTCCAAGTAAGTTAGTCAATGCGCCAAGTGTTGCTAATTCAAAAGTACGGTTTGAATGTAAGTTACGCGAAGTTATTAGTATTTCAAATGAGCCTGGCGGCGGAAAAATGATGTTGTTGGATGTAGTGGGTATTTGTATAGACGATGAAGTGATGAGTGGTGGCTATATTGACCCTGAATTATTAAGCGCAGTGGGCAAAATGGGCGGCGATTACTTTAGTACGACGAAGGATAAGTTTTTGCTTAAAAGGCCGCAGTTGTAATTTTAATCTTGATTCTTCCTTAGTTTATGCACATTGTTTGCACTTTTACTTGTTAACTTTGTTTTATTAAACGTTAAAGTAAAGGTTCAAGCATTGAAAACACTTCTTAAAACAAAAGCCTCTAATGTAACTAAGTTATTTGCGTTAAGTGTGCTTTGTATCGCTTTAAGCGCATGTAACAGCGATTCTACAAGTACTACAACAGACGGCGAAACGGTCAGTAATAGTGCTCCAACGGTTGACGCCGGTATTGACCAAACTGTTAATGCAGGCGATACCGTTTATTTAATTTCAACAGTTGAAGATGATGGCGAAGTATCTGTTAGCTGGTCACAAACATCAGGCACTTCAGTTAGCTTATCTTCAAGTACTGCAACTTCTACTGAGTTTGTTGCCCCTGAAGTATTAACCGATGAAGCACTTGTATTTGAAATCAGTGCAGATGACGGCACAAACGATGTCGTTGTAGATACAGTTATAGTTAATGTTATTGCTTCATCAGGCTCGGGCTCAGATACTGGTACAGTTGATAATAGTGCAAAACTTACCAGCTGGTTAATTAATAACGATACAACCTCTACCTACATACAAAATAATGGTGCAGTGGTTGAAGACGTGCAATCGGTTGAGGTTGTTACTGTTGCACAAGACGATGCTGACGTTGAATACATGTACGTGCAAACTACTGACATTCCTAAATATGATGTAACGCTTACACAAGACCAAGTAGACGCGTTAAATAACCGCCCGCGTGCAGCTACCGATTTTTATAACGGTGTAACCTCAGCAGCAGTAGGGCAAACCATTTCGTTTGGTGAAGATATTGGCTATAACAGTAGCACTGAAAACTGTGATGACACAGGCGGTGCAGGCTATTGGCCTCCAGGACCAGGTTGTCCGACAGAACAAACAGTTGAGGCGTATTTTCCGATAACACCTACCGATTTATCTGACACTGAAACTTGTGAAACAGGTTTAGGTACAGTTGGCTTAATGGTTAATGGCACCAGTATATTTAACTGGGGCGATGGTATGAGCTACGGTAATAATATTTGGTATACATTAGCGCCCATTGCTGAGCAATACGATGTTGATGTGTGTGGCGGACATGCTGCTAACGGTGAATATCATCACCATTTTTACACGAGTTGCTTAGCTGATTTACTTGAAGATGATGGCGATGCGCATTCACCTATTTATGGCTTTGCAGCTGATGGCTATCCGCTTTACGGTCCTTATGAAAGTAACGGCCAACTTGCATTAAGTGGCTGGGAAATGCGTGATTATGGCGCATCAGAAAGTGAAGGTGGTTGTGGTACTGAGGGCGAGCGAAGCTGTACCTTAGTTGATCAATACGATGTTAGCCAAGGCACACAAACAAGTGATGCAGGCCCTGCTATTGGCGCACAAGTGACGACGCTCTCTGGTAATACATTAAATGCCGACGATGGTTATTACTTTGAAGATTTCTACTACGCACAAAAAACAGTAACCGGTGCTCAATTAGATGAGCATAACGGCCACGATACTAACGATGGCAAGGGTTATCACTACCATATAACACTAACGCTAGACAGCGATGGTAAATTACAGCCTTCTTTCCCTTATCAAATAGGGCCTCGTTTTAAAGGTCAATTAGCCGATAATTCAATTGGTCGCTGTGATACGGGCGAAACAATGGGTCCACCACCGGGAATGTAAGGAGTAACTATGCGTTATTTTAAATACGCATTGATCCTAACTACTGCTGCGCTATTGAGCTTTAAGCTCTTTGCGCAGCAGGAAATGATGGATCATAGCCATATGCCTATAGCAGTGCCAAGTGATACGCCAATTCCGGCATTAAGCCTTAAGTTATTAAAAGATAGTATGTCGGGTTATAACTTAATTTTAGATACGCAGCGCTATGATTTATCTGTACCCCCTGAGGGCGCAATGAACATGCAGCAAATGATGAGCGTTACTACAAACGATGACACGGGCTTTTTACAAGGTCATGCTCATTTATATATAAATGGGGTTAAAATACAGCGAATTTACGGACATGCATTGCATTTACCTGCTAACTTATTTAAAAGTGGTATAAATACCGTATCGGTTACTTTAAATAATCATGGTCATATGTATTGGACCGCTCAAGGCAAAAAAATAGTTGCTACATTGTATGTTAACGATCAAACCAAAGAGTTTATAACATACCGTTTTGAAAGCTTTCCTAGCAAGGTTGAAAACACGCATTAATGAAAATTCATAATAAACTTTTTTTAATACTATTTAGTTTTACTTTTAGTGTTATTGCAGGGCTGGTGGTACTTATACAATGGAGTATAGGCCAAGGCGTAATTGATTTTGTTAATGCAAAAGAGGTAAAAGCGCTAGAACCACTTGTTGTGCAACTTGCAAAGCAATACGAAAAAACCCCATCATGGGAACGTGTTGTCGGCAATGGCGAAAATTTTAGAAAACTTGTTGAATCGCAGTTAGAAAACAGCCAGTTTTTACCTAGGCCACCAGAAGGTCCAGGCCACAGAGGAGGAATGATGCGACGGCCGCCACCAGATCATATTCGTTTAGGGGGGGATCGCCGCCCACCACCAGAAAATATTGCTCACTACGCATTACTTGATGAAAATAAACAGCGAATAATGGGTAGATACCTCAGCGATTTAAACTATATAAAAACGGCAATTATAGTTGGCGATAAAACAGTGGGTTACTTAGCTGTTTCCAAAAGAGATAGCTTGGTCGATGGTTATGAGCTTGATTTTTTACAGCAGCAAACTAACTATTTATGGTTTATTGCTTTAGCTGCGGTATTGCTTACATTGCTAGTTACCTTTTTATTGTCTCGCCACTTAGTTAGCCCAGTAAAGCAAATTGCTAACGGCATGCATCGCTTAACGCAAGGCAATTACGAGACCAAACTTACGCTTGAGCGAAAAGACGAATTAGGCCAGTTAAGCGAAGATTTTAATATCCTTGCATTTACACTCGCTAAAGATGAGCAAGTACGTAAACGTTGGCTAGCTAATATTTCTCATGAGCTTAGGACGCCAATGAGCATTTTACTCGGTGAGCTTGAAGCTATGTTACTTGGCATACGCGAGCCTAATGCAAAAAATATTAATTCGGCTAACGATGAGGCTTTGCATTTAAAACGCTTGATTGATGATTTACATATGCTTAATAGCGCAGAGTTAGGGGGTATGCATTACACTATGCAACCTACTGATATGGCTTTATTATTAAATACTATTGAGCAAAAATATCAGGTTATACTTGAGCAGCACAATATAAAAATTTACTTACTAAATAGCGCTAAACACATAACTGTACAAGCAGATAAAACACGCCTTTTGCAGCTGCTCGATAATATTTTAATGAACGCGGTGCATTATGCACAATGCACAACTATTTCATTAACAGCTAATAATATAAGCATTAAAGGGCAAACCTACTTAGAGCTTATAATTGAAGATAATGGCGTAGGTGTAGAGCAGTCGCATTTATCGCATTTGTTTGAGTATTTATACCGAGTAGATAGTTCGCGTAATCGTCAAGAGGGCGGTTCGGGCTTGGGCTTATCTATTTGCCAGCATATAGTTAAAGGCCATAATGGTGAAATAGCTGCTGAAAAAGCCACTTTAGGCGGTCTTGCTATTATTATTAGATTGCCAACTATTTAGTTTATAAAAATAAAGTTGAGGTTACTTACAGAGATGCCTATGAGTGAACAAATACTGATTGTGGAAGATGAAGTAAAGCTGGCTAACTTAATGAGTGACTTTTTAAGTAGCCATCATTTTGTTACTCATCAAATACATCACGGAAATGAAGTATTACCTTGGCTTGAAATTAACAGGCCGAGCGTAATTTTGCTCGACATAATGCTACCAGGTCAAAGTGGTATTGAACTATGTAAAGCAATCAGGCGCTTTTCAAATGTGCCTATTATTATGGTATCGGCAAAAGTAGAAGAAATAGATAGGCTGCTTGGACTTGAGTTAGGTGCAGATGATTATATTTGTAAGCCGTTTAGTTATGCTGAGCTGGTGGCGCGAGTTAAAGCTATATTAAGGCGATTAAGTAGCGCAAGTGATGTTACAGAGTCAACAATGAAGCTTGACGAGAGCACCTACAGCGTAAAATACAAATCAAGCAGCATAGAGCTAACGAACTTTGAATTTCAGCTATTTAAACCTTTGTTTAACAACCCAAATCGTATTTATTCGCGCGATAGTTTAATGGACACTATGTACGCCGATCAGCGTATTGTGAGCCATCGTACTATTGATAGCCATATTAAAAAGTTGCGTAAAAAACTAGATGAAGTGACACAAACTGAAAGTGTTATTCAGTCTGTTTATGGGGTTGGCTACCGATTTGTGCACCCGCAGTAAGAGGTATTAGTGAGCTATGACGATGAGTTACTCATCATCGTCAGCATTTTTAATTCGCTCTAAACGGTCAAACTCTTCGTATTCGGCAGCTTGAATTTCATCAAGAATAGAATCTACATCAGCAAGTTCATCGCTGTCTTCAAATTCACCTGTAAGCGTTGAATTAGGCGTTAAATTGGCCTCTTCAAATAATGCCCACATTTCTTTAGCGTATTGAGTTTTTAGTATGCTTGGCGCAAATTCACCATAATAGCGGCGTATGTTATTTACATCGCGTGCAAACATAGCTTGTGCACTGTTATTTGCTGAAGCGTTAACTGCTTGCGGTAAATCTATAATTACAGGGCCGTTATTATCTACAAGTACATTAAATTCAGATAAATCGCCGTGTATTATACCTGCGCAAAGCATAAGCTTAATGTAATGCATCATGAGTTTATGCTGCTCAATCGCTTGCTCTTCACTAAAAACGACATGTCCAAGTTGAGGGGCTACGTTACCGTCCTCGTCCGACACGAGTTCCATAAGCAGCACGCCATCAATACAAAAATAAGTATCAGGAACACGTACACCCACGCCAGCTAAACGAGATAACGCATCAACTTCGGCATTTTGCCAAATCTCTTCTTCTAATTGACGGCCATAGCTAGAACGTTTACCCATAGCACGCGCTTGGCGTCCACCACGTACTTTTCGGCCTTCTTGGTATTGTGCCGCTTTTTTAAAGCTACGTTTAACCGCGTCTTTATACACTTTCGCACAGCGAATGTGCTCACCACAGCGGACAATAAATACATCGGCTTCTTTACCGCTCATTAGTCGGCTTATAACTTCGTCAATAAGGCCATCATCAACAAGGGGTTGTAGGCGTTTAGGTATTTTCACAGATTGCCTGCTAAGTAGGGTTGGTTATTAATCATTATTTATGAAAGTGCTCTGTATTTGTTTGTTTAATTGGCTCAAGCAGTATATCAGCTTTGAGAATTAAGGGCAGTAACACTACTGCCTGAGAGTAATTAATCGTATTATTTTATTAGCTTATATATTGATTGCAAAGCAATCAACCAGAACTTTTTAAATAAGTATTTAGATTACTATTTTTTATCCAAATAATTTATTACTTCCTTATTATTTGCACATTGTTTGCGTTTTTAAAGCGTAAGCTTAGTTTAATTCTTAAATACGAGGTTATTACTATGAAGCATTTTTCAACTCTTGCCACTGTGGCAATATTATCTATTGCTTTTTCAGCTAATGTAGCTGCTCGAGGCGGTGACAATCCTCCTGAAAAACCTGATTTTTCAACTATTGATACTGATGGTGATGGCGTAATTAGCTTTGAAGAGTTTAGTGCTAAAAAACCGCCACACGGCGATGCACAAACAATTTTTGATTCTATAGATGCCGATGGTAATGGCGAAATTAGTGAACAAGAACTTAGCGATCATAAACCACCTCGTCGTGAACGCTGAAAGGATACTAAAATGATTAATAGTATTAACAGTAGTTCTGCGAGTTTTATGCCGCAACAAAGTAGTCAGGCTGCAAAGCTAACAACAGAGCAAAGCGATTTTGTTAAAGAAACGCTTGCAGAGTTTGACGCTGAAAACTTAACCGAAGAAAACGCGCAAAGTATTCAAGCGGCATTTAAAGAACAAGGTATTGAACCAACAAAAGAGCTTGCTGATTTAATGAGCGAACTTGAGTTTGATGCTAAAAGCATTGGTGATGCAGGACGAGTGGAAGGTCAAAGACCGCCACCGCCGCCACAGAACTCATTAGAATCAGTAGATACAGACGAAGTAGTCAGCTACTTAGATGAGCTATTAACTGAGTATTCAAGCCAGTTGTCTGATGAAGATAAAGAATCAATCCTTGCATCAGTGCAAGAGAAGTTTGGTTTAAGTGAAGGCGATTCACTGCTAAATGTAACTGCTTAGGTGTTATAACTTAGAGTAAAGCTGACTGTTACTCGAAAGTCTTAAGTCCAAAGCCCAACGGTTAACTCTGTTGGGCTTTTTTATTGGCTTAATTTAAGCGTGTTTCTATTTTGCTGGTGCCATCTTCTTCGGTAAATTTAAATACAAAATCTTTTTTACCGTCTTGGTTTATATCTACTAGAAGAATATCTTTATTATTTTTAGGCAGCGTTAGTTTTAATTTTGTACGCTTATCATTTAGCAGTGAGTCTTGCTCTCCGTAATAAATATACAGCGTTTTTTTACTGTATTTGTATACTGCGTCAATATAGCTGTCGCCGTTAATATCACCTAAATATAGGGCTGGCTCGGAATCATCGCCGTTCATTCCCACTTCCATTTCTAAATCAAGTTCTATACTCGATTTATTGGCAAATGAGCCGTCGGGTTGCTGCTTATAAAGGTTCATTTCTACATCTACATCAGTACTGCCACCGCCCAATGCCATAGACGCGATAGTACCTAAGCCAATATCTAAATCCATTTTTTGTAAATCAATTAAGCCATCATTATTAAAATCAGTTTTGAGCAATAACTCACTAGGGCCCTGTGTTTCAAATAAGGTAATGGGCGTATTAGTAAAGCCTTTAGCACTTCCTAGGTACAAAGTATGTGCTATTTTTATATCTAGCGAGTCCATACCTTGCGTAGGCTTAAACTGTCTGGTTGTAAAATCTAGAAATCCGTCGTTATTAATATCAATAATTTGCTTTATTTTGCGAGTTTCGCCATTGCTTAGCTCGCCTAATTCGATGTTAAAATCAATTGAGGTGAGCTTTTGCTCAAAGCCTTCTGAATTAGCAAGTAGTACATCCGCTCCAAAGTCATTTGAAAAAACCAAGTCGTTCAACCCGTCGTGGTTAAAATCAATAACAACGGGTTTATTGTTAATATTAACTTCCAGAGAAAGTCCTTTTCCTGAAAAGCTACCTTCATACATAGGTGTTTGTTTAAATTTGTTAGGCTTAAAGCTGCCATCTTTATTTTGAATATATAAAGTACTGCTTGCTAACCCAGGGATGAAAATATCGCTTAGACCGTCGTTGTTTGCATCGAAAACGAAGTCTACTTTTTCAAATTTATCTATTTTTAATTGATTTAGAACCGACTCATAATTAAACAATAGTGTTGGTTTACCAGCTTGGGCTTTGTATACGCCATCACTTGTTAGTACGAGTGCTTGTTTATCGGTAATGTTAGCAAGTGTAGCCACATCAAACCCGATGGCATTTTTTGGTAAAGCAAGTTCACTACTTAGTGATGTGAGTAAATTAATGGCTTCTAATTGTTTTGATTCTTTATTATATGCAAATAAAATCTCTGAATCGGTTGATACTAATTCATCCGTTGTTTTTATTGCCATTGTTTGAGCTATAGCGCTAATGGGGGTAAGTAAAGTGATGAGTGAATAGCAAAGTGGTTTTATCATGCAAATTCCTTTTTTATATTTAGTTGTATAGTTACATTTATATCATTCACTTATATAAGCAGCGTCAGCGCGTAACTTTACGTATTATCCAGCGCTGGCGGTTTGCTAATTAGCGTAAATTTAAACGTAATATACATATGTAAGTTGGATTATATTTAGCCTACGCTAATTACTATGTACAGGGTGTAAGTAATTGTAAGATTATGTTTTAAGGAGGGCTTGTTGACCTTTAAGGATTGAAATTTGTTCAACCCAAGGAAGATTTAATCGCGGCGCGAGGTTTGTAACCTAGTAACAAAGAGTCAATCTCCCCTAGGCAGAACCCTTCGGGCAGCGAATGCTTGGTATTTATGCTGCGTTATCGCCTATTTATGGGGAATAACCACACTACATAGGCTCTGCATTGCCTAAATACCAAACAGTATGCTGCAAATTTAACCTCGAAAGATAAACAAGCCCTAATAAGAAAGGTAGTGCAAAACTCATATGGCAGTTAAGCGCTTTTAGCGGGTTTTGGTTATCAAAGGCACAGCTTATTTTGCTCATTTAAATAAGCATCTACAAAATCTACTTCTATCGGTTTTGAAAAGTAATAACCTTGCAGGTGAGATACACCAATATTAGTAAGCGTGTTTGCTTGTTCAATAGTTTCAACGCCTTCGGCAACAACAGTAAAATCTAAAGATGAGGCCATTTGTACAATTGCATGAATAATACTTAACCCTCTTTTATCCATATTTTGAATAAAACTTCTGTCTATTTTTACTATATCTACACCAATATCAAGCATGCTTGATAGTGATGAGTAGCCAGTTCCAAAATCATCAATTGAAATACAAAAGCCTTGTTTTTGTAGTGCTTTAACGGCTGTCAAAAACGTGAGTTTATCTTCGGCAAATACTGATTCGGTAATTTCTATATGCAGATCTTTAGGCTCTACTTGATGATTTTTTACTATTTTTAATACCTTAGTTACAAAATCTGGATCTTGTAATTGGATTACCGATACATTCACGCTTACTGCAATTTTCTCCGGTAAATGATTGAATTTTTTTGCTTGTATACATGCTTGATTTATCACCCAGAGGCCCATTTGGGTTATTAACCCGTATTGCTCGGCAATAATTATAAACTCATCAGGGAAAATATTTTCACCGTCTAGTTGCCAACGTAATAATGATTCGAAAGAGGTTACTTTTGATGTTTTGCTATCTATAATTGGCTGAAATACTAGCCTTAAACTGTTTTCTTCTATAGCACTGGCTAACCGTCGACTCAACAGGTACTCTCTTTCTTGTTTTAATTTGAGTGAATCGTTATAAATATTGATGTTACCTTTAGCTATGCGTTTTTGGTGATACATCGCAGTATCAGCAGAGCGAATTAAGGTATTTAAGTCGTTCCCGTGCTCAGGGTACATGGCAATTCCAATAGTTGCTGATACCCATTTTTGATATTTATATGTTTCATGCTCGGCACCAATGCTTTGAAGCACTTTATTAGCAAACTCGATAAGCTCAGCTTGATTTTGATAGGTTGCTAAAATTAAAAACTCATCTCCGCCCCAACGGCATTTATAGAGTTGTTGGTTGCATACATTACTAATTCTCAGTGCTATTTCTTTTAATACTTTATCGCCTACTTTATGACCCAACGAATCGTTGATTTGCTTAAAACCATCTAAATCTACAAATAATAAAGCAAAGGGTTCTTTAGGATTATCTGCTAGTTGTTTGTTTGCATTTTTTAAAAATGCGGTACGGTTTAATAGATTTGTGAGTGGATCGGTATTCGATAAGCGGTAAATTTCTTCAGTGCGTTGCTCGACCTTGTTTTCCATTTCATTAAGCAGCTCTCTGTTTTGGTTTTTTAGCTTGATTGCACTGTGTGTAAATGTGGCTGATTTGTACGAAGAGGCAATCATAATTGTGGCAAAAGTTAAACCTAATAGCCCCAATATGTGATGGTAGTGATCGTTTGAAAGCGTTAGCAAAAAAGAGTAGGGGGCCAATAAAGTAAAGCTATATAAAACAGCTGTAAAACGACTACCAGACAGCAAATTTGCAGAGCCACCGGCAAGCGCTGATAAAATAGCAATGGTCGTAGTAACTTCCACCGTAGATGAAGTGCTATGAAACCAAAGAGCATAGCCACACCAAGACACGGCTGTTGATATACAGCCAATAGCAAAGCGATTTAGATAAAAATGTGTGTTGTAAGGTTGGCGAGAATTTTGAGCTTTCAAAAAAAGCCCTACATCAATAATGCGTAAAGTAAGCACGCACATCATTATGCCTAACCAGACTACTTTATCGTGGTTGGTTTTCTCATTAGTTATATCAAAAGCAAATACCAAAGCAACGCTGACTAGTACAGAGACTGCAATTCCGGAAATAGCATTCGAGTATAAAATTTTGAGCGCTTCTTTTCGCTCATTATTACTTAAATTGTTATATGGCACTAATTAAAACCTTTTTCAAAAACAACCCCTAGGAAATTAAGTAAACCATTTAGCAAATTACACTAATGCAATACTGGTAATACAAAGAGCTTAATAAGCCTTTACGCAGCTAAATAAAACTTTAATGTAAAAGTAAATATAGTTTACGGGAGGGATAAAAAAAGTTTAAAAAGTAAAAAGGCCCAAAATAAATATTTATTTTGAGCCTTAAAATTATCAAGCAGGTTAAAGTGTTAACGACTTTACTTGCTGTTCTATAGATTTAACCTTCGAAATCGCTATCGTTATGGCGCTCTGCCATTTGCTCTTCTTCAGGACCCCATGTGCGATTTACGCGACGACCACGCTTTACAGCAGGGCGCTCTGATACTTGCGTAGCCCAGCGTACAACATGGGTGTATGAGGCAACATCTAAAAACTCTGCTGCATCATATAAAGCTCCAAGCACTAACGATCCGTACCACGGCCAAATTGCAATATCGGCAATTGAGTATTCATCACCTGCCATGTATTCATTTTCGCTTAAATGGCGATTTAACACGTCAAGTTGGCGTTTAGTTTCCATGGTAAAACGGTCAATAGGGTATTGCATTTTACTTGGTGCGTAGCTATAAAAATGACCAAACCCACCACCTAAGTAAGGTGCTGAGCCCATTTGCCAAAATAGCCAGTTACGACACTCTGTTTTAGCTTTTAGATCTTTAGGTATAAGTACATCAAATTTTTCAGCCAAATACTGTAAAATAGAACCTGATTCAAAGATGCGAGTAGGCGGCGTGGTTGAATGATCCATTAGCGCTGGGATTTTTGAGTTTGGATTAATATCAACAAAGTCAGATCCAAACTGATCGCCATCACCTATGTTTATTAAATATGCGTCATAGTCTGCATCGGTGCAACCAAGCTGTAAAAGCTCTTCAAACATGATTGTAGCTTTTTGGCCATTAGGTGTCGCAAGAGAATAAAGCTGAAATGCGTGCTCACCAATAGGTAGAGTTTTGTCATGAGTCGCGCCTGCAATTGGGCGGTTAATGCTGGCAAACTTACCGCCACTTTCACTTTCCCACGTCCATACTTTTGGTGGCGTGTATTCGTTTTTATCACTCATAAATAACCTCTGTTAGATGAAATACATATATGGTAAATGTGGCCATAAAAAATTAATTAAAGGCCCTAATACTTAATTTACCGACCTTTTAATTTATCGGCTTTTGCTAATCTATAACCTAAAAACAATCCGCTTAGTGCTCCAAATAAATGGCTTTCAAACGATACATGATAGCGCTGGGGTAAAACACCCCATATAAAACCGCTATAAAGTATAGCCACTACAACAGCAATTATAATTGATTTTAATGAGCGTCTTACTAAGCCGTAGCATAGAATAAAGCCCCATAAACCATATATAACACCGCTTAAACCAACATGTATGTTACTGCGCCCAAATGCCCAAACTAACAGTCCACCAACTAGAGCGGTAAAAATAAATACGTTATAAAAACGTTTTACGCTGTACTGGCAAATTAGCCAACTTAACACTACAAATGGGATCATATTACTGGCAAAGTGCCACCAGCTACCATGTAAAAAAGGTGCGCATAGTATGCCAATTAAGCCTTGGATACTGCGTGGATATATGCCTAAACCATTTAGGTTTATACCAGGTAGGCTATTGATCACTTGTAGTACGAAGCAAATAACAACAATACTAAAAATTGCGAAGCGGGTACTAGTTAGTAATGACAGTGTGGTTGGCTTGGTTGCCATATAATCGCCCTAATTGACTTTAAGAGTTGCCAGTATAGGAATTGTATTTGCTAATGAAAAGCAATTAAAAAAGCACAGCATAAGATGCTGTGCTTATTTTTAATTTTTACTCACTATTAACCTAGTTTAGTTAATAGTTTTTTGGCTGCTAGTTCAGAGCTTGCTGGGTTTTGACCGGTAATTACTAAACCATCTACTAGCGCTAATACGCCCCAGTCGTCAGTTTTTTGATAATCGCCGCCTTTTTTAATTAGCTCGTCTTCAACTAAAAATGGCACGATATCGGTAAGTTGCACTGCAGCTTCTTCAGAGTTAGTAAAGCCAGTTACTTTTTTACCCGCTACTAATGCATTGCCGTCTGTATCTTTAACATTTAAAAATGCAGCACTTGCATGGCATACCGCAGCGACAGGCTTTTGCTCTTTTATAAAGCTTTCGATAAGCGAAATTGAATCTGTGTTGTCAACTAAATCCCATAATGGACCGTGACCGCCTGGGTAAAATACAGCGTCAAAATCGCTTGAGTTCACTTCACTCAATACTTTAGTGTTTGCCATAAGTGTTTGTGCTGCGCTATCGGCGTCGTAACGTTTTGTTGCATCTGTTTGAAAATCGACAAGTGTACTTGTCGGATCAATTGGTGGTTGGCCGCCAGCTGGAGACGCTAACGTTACTTCAACGCCTGCATCAACAAATGCATAGTAAGGGGCTGCAAATTCTTCTACCCAAAAACCTGTTTTTTCGCCAGTGTTACCAAGTTCTGCGTGAGATGTAAGAACCATAAGTATTTTTTTAGACATTGAATATATTCCTTCTGATGATTTGAATTAGTTTATCTTGCTTACCAATTACTATATGCACTAACAGAGCTTTAAACAACGATGATAAATTTAACTTTATTGGTTTAATAATTGATACAATAGAGAGGTTGAATTTAAAACACGCTACGGAGCACATATGAAGGTGTCGTTTGAGCAGTTAAAGAGCATGGTTGTATTTGCGCAAATTGTAGAGCAGGGCAGCTTAACCGCTGCCGCTAAACAGTTAGGACTTACGCGAGCCGTAGCAAGTTATCATTTAAAAAAGTTAGAAACCCAGCTTGAAGTCACTTTATTAAATCGCTCAACTCGTACCATGGCGCTGACTGAGGCGGGCATTGCTTATTATGAGCGTTGTAGAATAATTACCGAACAAGCTAATGCAGCTAATCAGCAAATAGAAAATATAAAGAGTGAGCCACAAGGTTTACTTAAAATTAGCTGCCCTGTGAATGTGGGAATGCAGCTAATTGTGCCCGCAATAAATACGTTTAAGCGCCAATACCCTAAAATTAAAATAGACTTACAGCTTACTGACGATGTGGTTGATATTATTAAAAATGGGTTCGATTTTGCAATTAGGGGTGTGGCACTGAGTGACTCCAACTTGCAAGCAACCAAGCTTACTACAATGAGCACTTGTATTTGTGGCGCGCCGGATTACTTTACACATTTTGGTAAACCTAAAACGCCTTTAGAATTGGCAGATCATCAATGGGTGGTTTATCAGCTAGGAAGTAAAACGTTAACACTTTCAAAAGATGGCAAAAAACACGACATTGCAATGCAAGGCGCCTTAAGTACTAATAACGCAGCTGCACGTACTGCCTTTGTAGAAGCGGGGCATGGCATTGGGCGTATTCCGCTTTACGATGCGTGGCCTAAAGTACAAGCTGGGCTACTTGAAATAATATTAGATGATTATAAAAGCAAAGATATTGAACTGTATGGAGTATTTCCGCCAGGAGCTGCGGGATCTAAAAAACTACGATTATTTATTGATTACTTAAAAGCGTATTTTGTGAAACAGCATACCGCCTTGGGTATGCTGAAAAGCGTTTAATTATTTTCGCTTTTTAAATATTTATAAAGTACGGCTAAATAATGCAACCGCTTGTTGATACATATTAATTGCAAGGGCTGCATCGTATCGCTCACCTTCATCACGCATAAAGGCATGTTGGGCATTAACTTCTTGCCATTGGTAATTAATGCCTGTGCTTACGCATTGCTGGTATATTTTAGTACGACCTTCTTGTGGCACATGCGGGTCTTGTTTACCCCATATAAAGTGAATTTCGCCTTGTATATCAGCCATGCGTTCAAATGAGTTATTACCTGATTTTGCAGGTAATGTATTGCTATGAATATCAGTCGCGTATAAGCAAAAAGCCGCTTTAATTTCAGGATTAAGCGCCGCTCTGTAAGCTAAATGCCCGCCAATACATACGCCCATAGCGCCTACTGTACCTGTGCAGTAATGTTGCTGCTTTATAAAGTCGATCATGGCTTGCGTGTCGCTATCATGATGCTCAAGTGGCTTTGCCCACTTATCTGCATTGCCTTTGTCTTTACCTGTATCATCATAAGCAAGCACAGTGCCCATAGGATTTAACTCGTGAAACACTTCCGGTACTAATACCACAAAGCCATGGCTTGCTAAAATAGCTGCGCTGCGTGCAATAGGTGCAGTTTGCTGAAATATTTCAGAATAAAAAATGATAGCAGGGAATTGCCCTTGCGCCTGAGGGCGATATACTGTTGTTCGCATTAAACCTGTAGGTGTTGGCAAGTCTGCATTATGTTGTTGAATTATCATAAAAGCGCTCAGTTAAATAAAATTATATATAATGATATGGTAACTGAGCGCGATAAAATAAACGACTTTTGTTGTCGAGTATTTATACCAACCTGCATAAATCTTTGATCAATTTAACGAATTAAATTTCACTATAACGTCGTTAAAAATTTTTTATTTAGAACAACTAGATAAAAAATTTTTGCCTAGTTCTAGCGTAATTTTCTTAACGTTAAATAGACCCCATATATAAGCAGATTGGTATTAAATACTTGCAGGCATTTTATTACAACTAGCGTAATAACTTACGGTAGCCGGCCAATCTGAAAATATAGCCATTACCCCCACGTCTTGTGCGAGCACATCAACGACCGTCATCATATCGCCATCGTTATCTATAACATCAGCAATAGATTGATAGTAATAACCACCACCTTCATTAAGCGGACCTGAGCGCTCAAGGCTCCATGCAATAAGCTCTAAACCTGCTACTTTTGCGTCAATTGCGTATTGTGATGGCACGATATTATTTTCGTTATCTATTGTTAGCATCATCCAAATTGGAGGGGCTAAAATTTTAACGCCGTCAGCCACAAGTTCATCCATACCAGGTTGCCATGTTTGTGGGTTACTTGGATCAAATCCGGCTTCACTGTCGCGACCATCTAGGTATACGCTGTTATCTGCAAAGTCAGGGTTAGTGTTAATCCAGTATTTTATGTCTTCAAGGTTAAACGATTGCGGATAAACTTTTGAGGCTGGCACGCCCATTTGTGTGTACTCGTCTAGCATTTTTTGCGCATATTGCTCTTGCGTCATTCCATCAAATGGCATACTTACTTGTGGCGATTTAAGTTCAGGAGTCATTTTTACACCCAGCTCATTAAACAGTGTAATGCTTTGTTTATGGGTCATCAATGTGCCGTTGGTGGCATATAAATCAGTGCGCCAACTTGGTGTACCATCCATGTAATCGGCAACGGTAGTTGCATTAGTGTTTGCACCATCCATTTTACCTTCAAGGGTTAAAAATTCCGCTAAGCTTATATCGCTGGTACAACATTTTGCAGAAGCAGCAACACCATTAGCAGGGTCTGCTGGTGTAAATGGCACGCTGCATTTAGCTGCAAGCTCAGGAATGGCTAAAATATTAGTTGTGGTGTGTAAGTCGCATTGAGAATGGCGACATACTAGTTCTTTATCGTTTGTAAATGTAACGTCGCATTCAACAATGCCTGCGCCCATTCTGGCTGCAGCAATATAGGCTTCTTTAGTATGCTCGGGGTATTGCATTGATGCACCGCGATGACCAATAGAAAAATCGGTACGGTAAAAAGGACCTTCACTGCACGACTCTAGTTGGGTTTTTAAGTTGCTGTCGCTCATATCATCTACTAAATAATAAGGACGAGTGCCTAGTTGAATATCTGGCGCATCACCACTTGGTACTTCTACAATAACAGGCGTAGGTATTTCAACAATCTCAACTTCGGTGTTGGTAACAACCACTTCTTTTTCTACTATTTCTACATCGTCGTCGCAGCCTGCAAGTGTGGCTAACAATATACAGCTTGTAAGTAAGGTGATACGTTTCATTGTTTATCCTTAAAAAGTAAAATTTGTACTACCTTAATGATTATTAATGACAATTTTGCTACAAGCTTATTAATTTACTTTTTTATTAAGCATTTGATTCACTAATAATGCACCTAACATTATAGCTGCTCCAATACTTAACCTGACTATGTCAGCGTCTCGGTTCCAAATTAGTACGTTAACAATAATCCCTGCTGGGATAAGTAAGTTATTCATGACTGCCAGAGCTCCAACGTTGACGAGTGTTGCGCCTTTATTCCACATAAAGTAACCAAGGCCTGATGCAACAATCCCTAAATAAATCAGTATGCCCCACTGAGTAGAAGTGGTTGGTAATTTGTTTGAATTACCAAATAATGCATAACAAATTGTGGCAATAATAAGTGCGCCTATAAAAAACCATCCAAATACGGTTTTATCATCAAGCTTATTGTTCATCATTAAGCGTTTATAGGTTACTTGGCCTACAGCAAAACTTATGTTCGCACCTTGAACTAATAATAAGCCAATTATGAAATTGCTATTTAGGTTTTCGTAACGAATGGTAATTGCACCAATTACAGCAATAAGTGCGACTATAAAAAAGCGTGGGTTAAAATGTTTGTTCAATCCATCATTTAGCAAGGTAATGTACAAAGGAGTCATTACTGTAAATAGCAGTACTTCGGGGACGCTTAAAAATAAAAAGGAGTGGTAGTAAAAGCTATACATAACACCAAGTTGTATAGCGCCAATCAGCATAAGCTTTAAGGCTAAAGGTTTAGGTGTTTGTTTAAACTTTAAAAATGGTAAAAATACGAGGGTTGCTAGTGCTATGCGAATTAACACACTAAACCATGCATCAACCTGACCTGCTAAATACACGCCAATTAAACTAAATGAAAATGCCCAAAGTAAAGTTACTGCAAATAAGTACCGCATAGCCGTCGTCTTTAAATAATTAATGGCAGCAGTTTATCTGTTATAAATTAATGTATAAACAATAAAAGCCCGCAAGCGGGCTTTTATAAAGCAATAATTAATAAACTAAGTTACTAGGGCGTGTTGATCTTTGTGGATTGAAATTTGTTCAATCTAGGGGCGATTTAATCGCGGCGCGAGGTTTGTAACCTAGCGGGCTAAGTAAAAACCGAGTAACAAAGAGTTAATCGTCCCTAGAAAGAACCCAAAGGGCAGCGCATGTTTGGCATTTATGCTGCGTTATCGCCTATTTATGGGGAATAACCACACTACATAGGCTCTGCCTTGCCTAAATACCAAACATACTGCTGCAAATTCAACCACGAAAGGTCAACATGCCCTAACTATTCAACTAAACCACGGCGCTTAAGTAGTGCGTCGGTAGTTGGTTTTTGGCCTCTAAACTCAATGTAGCTTTGCATTAAGTCGCGGCTGTTACCTTTTGATAGGATTTCTTTACGGAACTTATCACCATTTTTACGTGTTAAGCCGCCGTTGTTTTCCATATGTGCAAAGGCGTCTGCTGCAAATACTTCAGTCCACAGGTACGCGTAGTAACCCGCTGAATAACCACCTGCAAATGTGTGACTAAAGAAGTTTGATTTGTAACGCGGTGGAACAGGGTAGTAAGCAATACCGTGTTTTTCTAGTGCGTCTTGCTCAAACTTTTGAACGTCAGCTACTTTTTTATCAGAACCAAATGAATGCCATTCCATATCAAGTAGTGCAGCGGCTAAATATTCAGTAGTGCCGTAACCTTGGTTGAATTTTTGCGATTCAAGTACTTTATCAAGTAAAGCTTGTGGAATTGGCTCACCTGTTTTGTAATGCTTAGCATAGTTTGCAAGTACTGTTGGTTCAATCATCCAATCTTCATTTGCTTGTGACGGAAATTCAACAAAGTCGCGTGCCGTTGCAGTACCCGCTAGGCTTGGGTATTTAACATCTGAGAATAACCCATGTGCAGCATGACCAAATTCATGGAACATAGTAGACACTTCGTCAAACGTCATTAGCGTAGGCTCGCCTGCAGCAGGTTTTGGAATGTTCTGCGCATTGTAAATAACAGGTTTGGTGCCTTTTAAGCCGCTTTCGCTAACGTATGCACTCATCCATGCGCCGCCACGTTTACCTTCACGTGCATATGGGTCTAAGTAAAATAAACCAATAGCGCTGCCATCAGCGTTAAATACTTCGTATACGGTTACATCTTCATGATAAACAGGAAGATCTTTACGTTCTTTAAACGTAATACCGTACAGTTTGTTCATAGCAAAGAATAGGCCATCGTGAATAACCGATTGCATTTCAAAGTATGGTTTAACAAGTGCTGGGTCTAAGTTGTACTTTTCTGCACGTACTTTTTCAGCATAAAAAGTCCAATCCCATGGTTTAAGCTCAAAGCTTTCGCCTGAATCGTTAATCACTTTTTGAATAGCGGCTGCTTCAATCTTTGCTTTTTCAACTGCTTTTGGTGCTAGGTCATCAAGGATGCCGTAAACGTTTTCAGTTGTTTGCGCCATACGCGACGTCATTACATAAGAAGCCCAATCTTTGTAGCCTAAAAGCTCTGCTTTTTGAGCGCGTAGGTTGGTTTCTTTAATAATAATAGGGCCGTTAGTTTTTGCTGCACGGTTTGCAGAGGCTTTAAAAATTCGCTCACGTAGGTCGCGGTTTTCAAGGCTGCTTAAAATTGGTTGTTGCGTTGTATTTACCAAAGTGATCATGTAGCCGTCTTTGCCCGCTTTTTTAGCTGAAGCTGCAAGGCCTGCAATTTCGCCTTCAGAAAGACCCGCTAATTTACTTTTATCTGTAACTACAATAACGTCTTCTTTAAACGATTTTAAAATGTTTTGTGAAAACGCAGTAGATAGCTGAGCTAGCTCTGAGTTAATTTCACGCATTTTAGCTTTTTCAGCGTCATTTAATTTAGCACCTGCTTTTACAAACTGCTTGTAGTAAAAATCAACTAGGCGTTTATCTTCTGCGTTTAATTTATCTTGATTGTCGTAAATTGTTTGTACGCGCTTAAATAATTCACCGTTTAAGTAAATATCATCTGAGTGAGCAGATAATACAGGCGCCATTTTTTCATCAATACGCTGGTATTCAGCATCTGAAATTAAACCAGATAAGTTATAAAAAGCAGCCGATACGCGATTTAATAGCTCCCCTGACAATTCCATTTTAACTAATGTGTTTTCAAATGTTGCTGGAGCAGGGTTATTAGCAATGGCTTGTACTTGTGCCGTGTGCTGTGTGATACCTGCATCGAATGCAGCTTCGTAGTCTTTTGTACCAAATTTATCAAATTCTGGTGCCATATATTGCAATGGGCTTGGCTTAAATAAAACATTGTTTGCGTTCATGTCTTGCACTTGTGCTGCGCCTTCTTTTGCCATGTTTTGTGTATCGTTAGATGAACAGGCCGATAATATTAAGGCACTAGCAATAGTAGTGGCGATCAGGGTTTTACGCATAATAACTCCATAGAAAGATTAGCCGGAATAGGCTTTGCGAGTCGAAAAACCTAGTTAACTTATCAAATTTTGGCGTTTATACAATAAAGTTTATCGGTATTAAGGGGGATTTGAACGCAAATTAGCTAATATTTAGCTTTAAGGAAGGTAAAAGTAGCTCTAAAAGTAAACACCTGAGCTACTTAATAAGTCGTTGAGTCATAATTGCTTAGTTATATCCTAGTACAAATTTTCTCTCAGAGCCAAAGTTGCTAGGTTGTTGTTGGCCAAACTCTTTGTTAATAGATGCCAGTGTTTGCTCTTGTTCTGCAAGAAGGCACAAAATTTTATTTCGGTAATCTAGGCTGCTTTCAAATAAATGTAAGTCTACCTGCGGCTGCAAAGTAGCGAGTCTTTGATTTAAAGTAAGTTGTGTCATATGTGATCTCCAGTGCTTGTACACTATTTATATAGCACTCGGTGCAATAAAGAGTTAATAAATTGTTCATAAAAAGTATATTGAACTTATTAACTTGGCGTTTTAGTTATATTATGACTGCTAAACTTACCCAACACTGAACCGCTTTCACTTTATAGCGATTTAAATTTAAAGCGCTCCTTTGCTTGTTTTGGAAAATAAATGACCTTAGAACACATAAACCAAATTCTTGCCTTTGTTGTATTTAGTTACAGCGATGTACACATTACCGTAGCGAAAAGTATTAAAGTGCCTTTAATACTTTTCGCTATTTGGTTTATTGTGACGCGTATTGGCAAGCTAATAACAAAAACATTATTGGCAAAAAAGTTAAGCCAAGATGCCGTGCATTTATTTACACGTATCTACTTTATTTTAAGTATCGCTATTTTAATTTTTACATCTTTAGAAGTATTAAGCATACCGCTTACTGCGTTTGCTTTTGTTTCAGGTGCAATAGCCATTGGTGTAGGCTTTGGTGCTCAAAATATTATCAATAACTTTATTAGTGGCTGGATACTAATGTGGGAACGCCCAATACGTATTGGTGACTTTTTAGAGGTAGGCAATGCAAAAGGCGTGGTTGAAACAATTAATACTCGCTCAACGCGTATTCGCCGAAATGACGGCGTACATATGCTTATTCCTAATTCTCAATTGCTCGAAAATACAGTAACAAACTGGACTCTAATAGATGGCAATGCACGCTCATCGGTCAGTGTAGGCGTTGCGTATGGATCAGACGTGATACTGGTTAAAAAGCTTATTCAGCAAGTGCTTGATGATCATGAAGCAATATTGGCTAATCCAAAGTCATCGGTGTTATTTGATGACTTTGCAGATAGCTCGCTCGTATTTAACGCTATTTTTTGGGTGTGCGCCGAGTCTGAAACCATGCTTAGAAAAGTACGCAGTGATATTCGTTTTAGTATTTACGCTGTATTTGAAAAGCATGATGTAGTGATTGCTTTTCCGCAGCGTGATATTCATATCGACGGTGAAATTGCATTTAAGCGCTCATAGTTCAAATATAGTAAATATTAAAAGTCGCTCTTGGGCGGCTTTTAATAAAAACACAGGTGTTTCTATTTTAGGTTAACATGTAAAACAATCCCTTCTTCCTACTCCATTTTATTAAATCCAATAAAGGACATATGTCCTTAATATTGGGGTTTTGCATCTGAATAGTGATAAAAACACGTGATTTTATAGTTAAATGTTGCAAAAAAGTTTCTAATTATGTCTATATTTATGCAGTAAAATTGTCACACAATGGTATAATCTTAATCGTTCGTTCAGCCTTATAACATCGTTTTTGTACTCTCGGTAATAAGGTCCGCGCGCATGACGCAAGTCGCGAAAAATTGAACGAGCCCGCAATGAATACATTGCGCAACACAAAAAACCGTTGAACAAGAGTGCACAAAAAAGGTTAAACCCAACATGAAAGCAATGAAAAGATCTACGTTAGCTACCCTAATCAATGCAACGTTGTTCTCTGCAGTAGCAGGTACTTCATTTTCTTCTTTAGCTGCTGAAGAAAAAACAGCTAAAAAAAGTAATCAACTAGAAGTTATTCAAGTAACAGCTCGTAAACGTGTAGAAAACGCTCAAGAAGTACCAGTAGCAGTATCTGCTCTACAAGGTGATAACCTTGATGCGTATAGCTCAGCTGGTATGGATATTCGTTTTTTAAATGCGAAAATTCCAAGTTTATCTATTGAATCTTCATTTGGTCGTTCATTCCCACGCTTTTACGTTCGTGGTTTAGGTAATACCGATTTCGATTTGAATGCATCACAACCAGTATCACTTGTTGTTGATGAAGTCGTTCAAGAAAATGCAATTTTAAAAGGCTTCCCAGTATTTGATGTTGAGCGCGTAGAAGTATTACGTGGACCACAGGGAACTTTATTTGGACGTAACACGCCGGCTGGCCTTGTTAAGTTTGATACTGTTAAACCAAGTCAAGAGTTTGATGGTTATGGCTCTGTTTCATACGGTAGCCGTGGCGCTGTAGACACAAGTGGTGCTGTAGGTGGTGCTTTAACTGACCGTTTATCTGCTCGTGTTTCATTATTATGGCAAGATAAAGACGATTACATTGATAACCAAGCTCCAGGCTTTGAAGCTAAAGACGAGCAAGGTGGTTACACTGAAAAAGCGGCACGTGTTCAGTTTTTATATGAAGGCGATGATTTTACTGCTTTATTAAACTATCACACACGTGATTTAGATGGCTCGCCAATTGCCTTTCGTGCAAATGTAATTAAAACGGGTACTAACGAGCTAGTAGATAATTACGAAAGTGATGTTGTTTATCAAGATGCAGCATCTCGTTCTACTCAACAAGTAGAATCTGAAGGTGCAAGCTTAAAGCTTGAGTGGGAACTTAAAAATCACACAATCACTTCAATTTCTGCATGGGAAAGTGCTGAAATATATTCTCGCGCTGACATCGACGGCGGTTACGGTGCTTCTTATATTCCAGATTTCATGGGGCCTGGTTTTATCCCTTTCTCTTCAGAAAGTGCTGATGGCATTCCAGATCACGACCAGTTGACGCAAGAGCTACGCTTATCTAGTAACTTTGATGGCGATTTAAATTATCAAGTAGGTGTTTTTTACTTCGATGAAGAACTAACAATTGAAAACTACAGCTACGATACATTCTCAACACCCGATGCTGGTGCTTTAAATGGCTATGTTCGTCAACAGCAAGATACTACAGCTTGGGCTGTATTTGGTTCTGTAGATTATACTTTTTCAGATGATTTAAAAGTAACAGCGGGACTTCGCTACTCTGATGACGATAAAGATTTTGTCGCTGACCGTACACTTAGCCCAATTGGCGGTGGTGCATTACTTGTAGAGCGTGATGTTAGTGACGACCATGTTAGCTGGGACTTATCTGCAAATTATAAAGTAAACGATGATGTTAACTGGTACGGCCGTGTAGCAAATAGCTTCCGCGCACCTAGTTTACAAGGTCGTATTTTGTTTGGTGATGATGTAACAACAGCTGAATCAGAAACTGTAACATCGTACGAAACAGGTATTAAATCAGACGTGTTAGATGGCCAAGGTCGTGTTAACGCGACTGTGTTTTATTACACAATGGACGACCAGCAACTTACCGCTGTAGGCGGTGGTGCTAACTTTAACCGTTTAGTTAATGCTGATAAAACGACTGGCTATGGTTTTGAGTTAGATACGCAGTGGGTATTAAGCGATGAGTTTAATGCAACGTTTAACTTAAGCTACAATAAAACAGAAATTAAAGATAACGATTTAGCTGTCGCTGTTTGTGCTCAATGTACTGTAACTGACCCAATTAATGGTTCTGGTCTTGCTGTACTTGATGGTAATAGCTTACCGCATGCTCCTGAGTGGATCTCTAACTTTACGCTTCGCTACACTAAAGAACTTGCCGATGGTAACTTTTTCGCAAGCGGTGATATTTCTTATCGCAGTAAAATCAATATGTTCCTTTACGAATCAGTAGAGTTTGAAGGTAAAGAGCTTATTGAAACAGGTTTGCGTACAGGTTACACATGGTCTGAAGGCGATTACGAATACGAAGTAGCCGCTTTTGTTCGTAACTTATTTGACGAGCAACAAGTTATTGGAGCTGTAGACTTTAATAACAATACGGGTATTGTTAACGAAGAACGTTACGTAGGTGCTGAGTTTAAAGTTAGATTTTTCTAACTAATAGCTAAAAGTATTTACTTTAAAAGCCTGCATTGCGCAGGCTTTTTTATTTGTATAACCCCTTTTAGAGCTGCTAAAGTAGCGCCTAATTGGTTTATTTAAAGAGAAGAGCAATGGCTGGATTTTGGAATTACCGTGTAATTTTTTGTGAAGCAACGAAAGATGAAGCAGCGCAATATCAAATACACGAAGTAGAATATAACCTGAACGGTAAAGTGACTAACTGGTCAGAAACAGGCGCAGCCCCTTTTGGTACAACACTTGATGAGTTGAAAGATGACTCAGATCGTTTAAAAACAGCATTTGAAAAGCCTGTACTTAAAGTTATGCGTAAAACGCGTGGCTACGAGCTTGTTGATGTTGATACGGGTGAAGAAGCAACGGGTGAGCCACCAGCTGACTTAACGCAATAACAACAATTTAATAAAAGGTGCTTAAGGCGCCTTTTTTATTGTCAAAATTTGGCTTAGGTTAAATAAGGAATGAGGATGACATTAGAAGCAGTATTATTTGATATGGATGGCACATTAGTTGATTCAGAAAGCATGCACTTTGTATGTTGGAGTAAACTACTTAAGCCTTATGGTGTTAGTTATTTAGAAAGTGATTTTTGTCAGCGCTTTTCAGGACGACCCACTTTAGAAGCTGCAATCGAAATTAAGCAAGAGCATAACTTATCAGTAAGCGCACAGTTTTTAGCGGATGAAAAATACCGTTTATTTGGCGAATATGTAATAACACATTTACCACCACTGATGCCGTTTACTGAGCAAACGTTGAAAGCTGTAAAAGCGAGTGACTTAAAAATGGCGCTAGTAACGGGCAGTGCTAAAAGTGAAGCTATGCCAATACTTAAAGGTTTAGGATTTTATGAGCTGTTTGACACGGTGGTAACAAAAGACGATGTAACTAATCCTAAACCTGCTGGAGACCCATATTTACTGGCACTTAAGCAGATAAATATACAGGCAGGCAATGCAATTGCTGTCGAGGATACATTTACCGGTGTTACGGCGGCCAACAACGCTTTGTTACGTGTTGTAGCCATTGCCAATAGCCATACTAAAGATCACGATTTTAGCCAAGCTACCTATAAAATGAGTAACTTAGATGAGTTTTGGCAATGGGTGCAATCTCAACTATAGTTTAAGCCAACTTTTACTTGCTTGGATGCGCCAATGTTTACTATTAAACACCTGCTTTTAATTGTTGTTGTACTTTTTACGCAATGTATAAGTGCAGCACAACCCTCTGTTTTACTGGCTAAAGTATATAACGAAACTAAACATTACGATGTAAGTAAGTATTTAGTTAGTGAAAAATATGATGGCGTAAGAGCTATATGGACCGGCACGCAGTTTGTTACTCGCAAGGGCAATATTATCAATGCGCCGAGTTGGTTTACAGCGCCATTGCCAAATGTATGGCTTGATGGTGAGCTATGGACCAAGCGTGAGCACTTTTCTGCGCTTAGTGGCATAGTAAGAACTAAAAAACCTAATAATCATGATTGGCAAACTATTACTTATAAAGTATTTGATATGCCAGATGAAAATCTGCCTTTTAGCACTCGCTATAAAAACTATAATGAGCTTATTACTAGCCTAAACTCGCCGCACATTAGCGTTGTAGTTCAATATAGCTTTACTAATAATGAGCAGCTCACAGAGTATTTTGAAAACATAACTAAGCAGGGCGGCGAGGGCGTAATGTTACATTTGGCTAGTGCTAAGCACAGCAATGGGCGAAGCAGTGCATTACTAAAATTAAAGCCTTATTTAGATGCAGAAGCGATTGTGATTGCGCACTTACCAGGTAAAGGCAAATACCAAGGTATGTTAGGGGCATTAAGGGTAAAAACAGCACAAGGGCAGGTGTTTTCAATTGGTACTGGGTTTAATGATGCAGAGCGCGCCACTCCGCCTGAGATAGGCAGCACTGTAACGTACCGATTTCATGGATTAACAAAAAACGGTTTACCGCGTTTTGCTAGTTTTTTACGAGTAAGAGATAGTTTATAACATTTATAATTTTTACAAAGTGTGCTAAATTGCGCGGCCTTTTTGGTAATGTGTGGTGAAGTATGTTTGTAGGTTTTGATTACGGTAGTTCTAATTGTGCTATGGGTGTAATGAGCGAGGGTAATGTTCAATTAGTACCGCTAGAGCAAGGAAAACATTACTTACCGTCTACACTTTACACTCATCACAGTGCGTTGGTTGTTGATTTTGTTGCTAAGCATTTACATGGCACAGCCCATGAGCATGACTTTTTAACGCAGCGCCAAGCATTATTAAATACTTTACCTCGTATTAAGTCAGACCTTGATTTACAACCTTCAGATGAAACCCTATTTATTGGTCGTGAAGCGATTAGCGAGTACGTGCAGTTTCCTGAAGAAGGCTACTTTGTTAAGTCCCCTAAATCATTTTTTGGCGCAACAGGTTTAAAGCAAGGTCAAATTAACTTTTTTGAAGATATCGCAACCGCGATGATCTTAAAAATTAAGCAACGCGCCGAGCTCTCTTTAGGTAAAACACTTACACAAACAGTGATTGGTCGTCCAGTAAACTTTCAAGCTGTGGGTGGTGAGCAATCAAATCAACAAGCAGTCGGTATTTTAGAACGTGCTGCTAAACGTGCTGGTTTTAAAGACGTAGAGTTTTTATATGAGCCACTTGCTGCGGGTATCGATTACGAGAGTGATTTAACTCAAGATCAAAAAGTACTCGTTATTGATATTGGTGGTGGTACGAGTGACTGCTCGTTTGTACAAATGGGTCCGAGTTTTAGAGGAAATAACCAGCGCGATGGCGATTTTTTATCTCACAGTGGTAAACGTGTTGGCGGAAACGATTTAGATATTGCTTTGAGCTTTCATGGTTTAATGCCGTTATTGGGTTTAGGCAGTACGTTTAAATCAGGCCTACCTTTGCCTAATCAAGCGTTTTGGCAAGCGTGTAAAATTAACGATGTAAACTTACAAAGCCAATTTTATAGTGAAAGCCATACCCGAGAGCTAAATGCACAATTACGTGATGTAAGTGCGCCTGAGCTTTATAAGCGTTTAATACATTTACAGCAAAACAAGCAAGGTCATCAGTTAGTACAACAAGGTGAAGCAGCTAAAATAGCACTTTCATCAGCTAGTGCGTTTGATTGTGATTTAAGCTTTTTAGATAGTGGGCTGAATAAAAATGTATCGGTAAGCGATTTAGCTGTTGCCGTTGAGAGTAGTATTAGCCAAATAGTTACTTTAGCAAAACAAGCAATCAGCGACGCTGCGACCACGCCAGACATTATTTACTTAACAGGCGGTAGTGCACAGTCACCATTGATTAAAGCGGCTTTAAGTGAGCACTTAGGCAATATAAAAATGGTTAACGGGGATCACTTTGGTAGTGTAACTGCTGGCCTGACTAAATGGGCCAGCATGCTTTATAAATAACCTGGATGATACCTAGGTTTAAAGATCTATTTGTCGGGTTGCGAGATATTTTTCGTAATCTGGCAATGTACGTTCAAGCTCTACATCCATGAGCGGAGAGCTTAATAACATATCTGCACTCACCTCATTACACGCCACCGGAATATTCCAAACAGCGGCTAAACGCAGCAGTGCTTTAACATCAGGGTCATGAGGCTGTGATGCTAATGGGTCCCAAAAAAATATCAAAACATGTATCTCATGTTCTGCTATTTTAGCGCCAAGTTGTTGATCGCCGCCCATTGGACCACTTAAAAGTTGAATAACATCAAGCCCCGTGGTTTTTTGGATTAAATGCCCGGTAGTACCTGTGCCATATAAAGTGTGCTTACTTAGTATTTCTTTGTGCTTTTCACACCATAATTTTAATGCTGCTTTTTTACCGTCGTGGGCAACTAAAGCAATATTTTTTTGTGCGGGAAGAGATTGTGTTTTTTGTTCCATGCTGATTCTTTTTTATTAGTTAGCTTAAACTCTGGGTAATAAATCTCTTAACCAAAGTGCAGGTTAGTTAAAATAATAGATTGATAGCAAGGGCTATAAATACAATGCCGGTGATCCTATCAATCCAAAGTTGGCTATTTGGGTTACGTCTAAAAAACTGTGCAATTTTGTCGCCAAAATAAATATACGTGCAGTCAATCGGAAAAGCAAAAATAGGGTAAAGCAAGCCAAAAAAAGCGAGTTGAAAAGTAGCAGATGAAAGCGTTGGATCTACAAATTGCGGAATAAATGCAATAAAGAATAATGCTACTTTAGGGTTTAATACTTCAGTCATCATGGCCTGAAACATGACATTACTTTTTTTACTGGTACTTATATGCGGTTTATCGGTTTGCTTGCCTTCAGATATAGGCTTTGGCTGCTTTAGCGTGCCTTTAATCATCATAAACCCCAAATAACATAAGTATGCTGCGCCTGCATATTGCACTGCCGCATAGGCGCTAGGGGAAGCTTTTAGGACTGCGCTTAGGCCTACAACAGCAAATAGAGTATGAATAACCCCACCTAATGCAAAACCAAAAGCACTTTGCATACCGGCGCTTCGACCATTAGCAAATGTTTGTGCCATCAAAAATGCATTTGATGGCCCAGGTGCTACCGCCATTAAAAAGCTGGCTAATAAAAACGAGACTAAAAAATCAGGATTGATCATTGAGCGCTTTTAGTTGGGTGTAAAGTATGTGCTTTTTTGCTCATTAAAATAATCCAAAGCGGAACTAGTAATAATAAATGAAAAGCAATTAACCACGGTGTACTTAACCCTAAATATTGGGTTAAAACAACGAGTATACTCGCGCCACTCATTTGCATAGCACCAAGTAATGCCGAGGCTGTGCCTGCTTGTTTAGGAAAGCTAGATAGAGCCATACCTGCAGCTGAGCCTAAACTTAGAGCAAAGCCTAATGCTGCAATTAAAATAGGTAACATAAGCGCAAATGCCGTTTCTATACCGCTAAGGGCTAGCATTAAAACGCCTGAAAAAACCAGTACACTCACACCGACACGCAAAGCACGTTGGCTATTTCGTTTAATGTACGTTGGTAAAATAAAACTAGCGACAATACTTATTACGGCGTTTAACGTAAACCAAAAAGTAAAGTCGGCTACTGTGCCGCCTAAATGCGTAATAAGCCAGCCTGGTGCGAGCGTTACATACACTAATATTGCCGACATTGAGACCATGCAAATTAGGCTATTAAACAAAAATACCGGTGTTTTTATAATAGGTGTAAAGCGACGTAAATCTAAAATATGCCCCTGATAATGGCTATCAGCAGGACGCGTTTCTCTAAAAAAGAATAGCGTAACAACAAGGCCTACAATGGCAAACGCGGTTAAAAACATAAAGTTCATACGCCAGCCAAATTGTACGGTAAGCCAAGCTCCTAAAATAGGTGCCATTGCCGGAATAAAGCACACAATCCCGTTAAGGTAAGTGATCATTTGTCCACTTCGTTCACTACCATATTTGTCACGCACTATCGCAAATGCGACAACAAATGTGGCACAGGCTCCAAAACCTTGAAGGGCACGTGCAATCATCAATACTTCAAAAGAAGGCGAGTAATAGGCAAGTAATGCTGAGCCTGCATATAAACTTATACCCACTATAGCCACTGGCTTTCGGCCAAACCTATCGGCCAAAGGCCCCGCAATTAATTGGCCTAAACCTACTGTTAGCATAAAAATAGCAACGGTTTGCTGAACTTGTTGTTCTGTAACTGCAAATTGTTCTGCAATAGTAGGAAAAGCGGGTAAGTAAATATCGATTGCCATAGGGCAAAATATAACGAGTAACGCTAGGATAAGTAACAAAGTCATATTAGGTTTAGCGGGCTGTGTTTGCATTGAGTCTCCTTTTGCCGAGTATTTTAGGTGGGCACTCGTAAAAAAGAAAGGGCTTATGACCCCTGCATAGGTTGTCATTTTTATTTTTTGATTGGATTAAGCTAAAAAGGCAGTGTAAATGCACTTTTTAAAACTGGTCTGATGTGTTAATTTGAAAAAAGTAACTGTTGATGGAAAATAATAATGAGTAATAAATCCGCACTTGTACAAACATGGCATAAATTTAAGCGCCTACCGTTTGGGAATTGGCTTTTTACTAAAGCTGTTTGCTTTAAAGCGCCATATTTTGGTTCAATGAAACCTTACGTACTCGATTTGAGAGAGGGCCATTGTAGTGCGGTAGTTAAAAATCGTCGCAGCGTTCATAATCATATTGGAACTATTCATGCTATTGCGCAGTGTAACTTAGCTGAATTGTGTGCTGGTGTAATGGTAGATGCAACAGTGCCAGTTAAAACGCATCGTTGGATCCCAAAAGGCATGACAGTTAGGTATTTGGCTAAAGTAGATACAGATGTAAGAGCAGTCGCTGAAATTGATTTACCGCGTAAGTGGATTGATAAAGAAGACTTAGTAGTACCGGTTAAACTGTATAATACCCGCAATGAGCTTGTTTTCACTGCAGATATTACTATGTATATTACTGAAAAAAGGTAACTTACGTTAAACTGATTTGACTCAGCTTTTATCAGCGGCTTGTTTATTTACAAACGATAAGTCGCTGCCATCTTCCTTCAACAATGCTTTAACTTCTTTTGCGGGTTTAAGCTCTTTCGAAATTAGTTCAGGCTCTTCTTTTTCAAAGCGTTGCTTTAAACTACCTTCAATTACTGCGCCTGCATCAATACTCAATGTATCGTGAAACACATCGCCATGAACATGAGCGCCACTTTGTACTTTTACTTCACTAGCATTAATTGAGCCAATAACTTTACCCTTAACAATGACGCTTTTAGCTTCAACAATACCTTCAACAACACCCGTTGAGCCAATAACTAAATGCTCCACTTTTATATCGCCATCAATACGGCCATCAAGCTGTACTTCACCTTGGCTAACTAAAGTGCCTGTAAGGCGTACGTCTTCAGAAATAATAGACGGTGTGTGATTTACTCTTTTTAAATTAGAGCTAACTGTTTTTTGTTTTTTTCTACCAAACATGAGAAAGCGCCTTTGTTATTTTTAGAGGATTGACTTGTTTACCGTTAAGTAATACTTCGTAGTGTAAATGAGTACCTGTACTTCTGCCTGTGCTGCCCATTAAACCAATTACGTCATGTTTAGTGATTAACTGACCTTTTTTTACTTTAATTTTATTTAAGTGTCCAAATCGAGTCACTAAGCCATTTTTATGTTCAAGCTCAATAAAGTTACCATAACCACCATTGCGACCGGCACGAAGCACTACAGCGTCTGCTGGGGCGAATATTTCGGTTTTATGCCAACCGGCTAAATCAATTCCTTTATGAAAGGCATGATTACTATTCATTGGATCTTTTCTAAGACCAAAACTACTCGAAATATAATATTTAGCTTTAGCTAAGGGGAGGGTGTTTGGTAGTTCAGTTAAAAAGTTTTCTAAATTATTTAATGCTAATAACTTATCAACGATGGCTAAAAAGTGGCTTGGAATTTTTGTTTCGTTAAATGTATCAAGTGGGCCACCTTGTGCGGTTGTTTGGGCACTTAATATTAAGTGTTGCTCAAGCGCTGACTCAATTCCTGCGCCTTTAACCATAGCTAAAATAGCTTGGTGACGTTCGCTAATTTGGTTATCTAAAAAGTTAAAGCTTTGTTCATAATGATTATTCAAATTGGCAATTCTTGTTGCGAATGGAATTGGAGCTATTAACTGCGCCTGCTTACTTTTTGGATTTTCATCGACTAATGGTTCGTGAAATTCATTGCTGCTTTCATTGATTGGCACGTCAAGATCTGAATCAAGCTTAATAACGTCTTTGCTAATCGAAGCGGGAAGGGACTCTATCATGCTTTGCAGTAGCGCCTGCTTTTGCTCAAGTATCGCAAGTTGTTCTAATTGCGTTGCTTGCAGGGCTTGCTGTTCACTGACTTTTTGTTGCCAAAGTGTTTGCTTGTTTATTTGACTTTGTTCTATGTCAGATATTTTATTAGTTTGTGTGTAAACACGAAAGCTCGAAATACTCAGCCAAGTAAAAGTGGCTAAAATAAGCAACGCTACAAAAAGTTGAAACCAAGAGGCTAAAACAACATGCTTAACTTCGCCATTTTGGCGAATAAGTAGCTGTCGAGCTGGGAAAAATTTATGATAAAAAGACTTTATAAATACTGACATGGCATATAAACACTGGCTATTAACCGAATTAAGATAGCAATTTGAGTTAAAAAAGCTAGAAAAAAATTGTAACTGTTCAAAAATTAATAAAAAAGGGCTGCTTTTAGTAAGCAGCCCTTTTGATAATTTTTTTAATACTCGTATTACTTTGTAGGCAGTACTGTGCTCTCTACAGAGCCAAAACCTATGCGTGCATAGCCTTCTTTTTCACACCAGCCGCGCATAATAACGTTATCGCCATCTTCTAAAAAGCTACGTTGTTCGCCATTGCTTAGCGTAATTTTTTCTTTACCGCCACGAGATAGTTCAAGTAAAGAACCCGCTTCTTCGTGCGTTGGACCAGACTGAGTGCCCGAACCTAACATGTCACCTGGCATAAAGTTACAGCCATTTACTGTGTGGTGAGTAACCATTTGTGCCACAGTCCAGTAAGAGTGCTTAAAGCTAGATGTGGATACGCGCGTTGGGTTATGGCCTTCGCTACGCATTTTTTGCGTTTGAATTTTAACATCCATTTGAATATCAAAAGCACCTTGGTCGCGATTCGCTTTTGACTCTAAATAGTCCATAGGCTGCGGATCGTTTTCATCACGCGTCCAGCTTGTTCTATAAGGCGCTAGCGCTTCGGTTGTAACAATCCAAGGCGATACAGTTGAAGCAAAGTTTTTAGCTAAAAATGGACCAAGCGGTTGGTATTCCCACGCTTGCAAGTCACGTGCTGACCAATCGTTAAATACACAAAAGCCAAATACGTGGTTTTCAGCATTTTCGATAGCGATTGCATCGCCCAGTGCATTGCCTTTACCTAAGTAAATACCCAGCTCTAGTTCGTAATCAAGGCGTTTACAAGGACCGAATGATGGCACTTCTGCATCAGGCGCTTTAGTTTGGCCTTTAGGGCGATGAAATGTTTGACCCGATACGTCAATAGATGAAGAGCGACCATGATAACCAATAGGTACCCATTTATAGTTAGGTAGTAATGGGTTATCAGGGCGAAACAAACTACCCACAGCAGTAGCATGATAAATAGAAGTGTAAAAGTCGGTGTAATCGCCGATACGACAAGGCAAAGAAAACTCTATGTCAGATTGTACAACAAGCGTATCGCTAAGCGCTTGTTGGTGCTCAGAGCCTGCTCGTAGTGCTTTTGAAAGCGCTAAACGCAGTGCTGACCAATACTGCCCCCCTAAACCCATAAATGTATTTAGAGTTGCTTCACTTGCTGCATCAGCGGCTGTTTTAGCGTCACCTGTTAAAACATTTAATTTACTCAGTTTTGCTAAATCAATTACTTGGTCACCAATTGCAACACCACCACGAAAGGCCTCATCAGACCCTTTACGGCGAAACTCTGCAAACGGTAAGTTTTGAATAGGGAAGTCGCAATTATCAACATTAGCTGACTCTACCCAGCTGGTTAAATTAATATCGTGGGTTTCGTTAATTAGGCTCATTACATTTCCTTTGGATTTTACTGTATGGCGACAAGGTATAGTTTATTTAATCATACTTGTACTTGGCGCCATACTTTTTAAATATTAAAACGACAAAAAGCAGCGAAGTTCGCTGCTTTTAATTTACTCAAATATTTTATAAAACGCCGCGACGCTCTTGGTCGCGTTCGATTGATTCAAATAATGCTTGGAAGTTACCTTCACCAAAGCCACCATCATCAACGCGTTGGATCATTTCTATAAAGATTGGACCAAATAAGTTTTTAGAGAAAATTTGTAATAAATAACAATTTTCACTTTGGCTATCTACGAGTATCTGGTGCTTACGAATTTTTTCTTTATCTTCAGCAACCCAAGGTACTCGGTCAAAAATAGTATCGTAGTACTCTGGGATAATATCGAGCGTTGCAATTGTTGATTTATCAAGCTTATCAAGAGAACTTACTAGGTCATCTGTTAAAAACGCTAAATGTTGAACGCCTGGGCCGTTGTACTCACCAAGGTATTCATCAATTTGGTTGTTATCGTTACCTTTACCTTCGTTTATTGGAATAGAGAAGGTGCCACAAGGTGATTTTAATGCATACGAAATAAGCGCTGTTTTTTGACCTTTAATGTCAAAGTAGCGTACTTCTGTAAAACCAAATACGTCTTTATAAAAGTTAGCCCATTTTTCCATGGTGCCTTTATAAACGTTATTGGTTAAATGATCGATTCGGATAAAGCCTTTATCTTCTACAACATTTTGCGTTTCTAAATCTTCAAAATCACTTTCGTAAATAGTGCCTTTGTCGCCAAAATTTTCAATAAAGTAAATTAGGCTGTCGCCAATGCCATAAATTGCAGGGTAAGGCATGTTTTTATGTGTTGAATCAGTGGCTGGTTTTGCACCACGCTCTACTGCAGTTTCAAATGCTTTTTGCGCATTCTCAACACGCCAACCCATTGAACAAATAGCAGGGCCATGGCTTTTAGCAAATTCTGCAGAAAAACCTTCACGCTCGTTATTCAGTAAAAAATGAATATCGTTTTGGTTGTAATAAACAATGTCTTTACCTTTGAATTTTTTAAGCTTAGAGAAGCCAAAATCAGTAAATACTTTATCCATATAATCAGCATCAGGTGTTGCGTACTCGGTAAATTCAATACCGACTAAACCTAAATAGTTATTTACTTCACTCATTATTATTACTCCCGCAATTAAGCACTGCGATTATGTGTTGTTGTCATATTGCAGTAGATAATCAACCAGATTTTTGATTTGGGGAAGGGGGAGGCACTATTTAGTGTGTAGTGTATGTGTAAATTTTATAAGACGGTTATTATAAAGTTACGTGTTTGTAATACAGTTAAGTAAAATGAAGTTATACGCCATAGGATTGAATAGTGGTTTTTATTCTTAATTTGTTGTTTTTAAATAATAAAAAGGAGGGTTCACCTGCATGAAGCCTCCTTTTAGAATGAACAAGAAAAAGCTTAGTTGTATTTAATTGTTTACACTTTTAGAGTTGCCACCAAAGAACTTGTTACGTTGCTCAATCCATTGGTTTGTTTTTATCGCTGGCGCAGCTTGATAGTGACGTTCAATCGTTTGATTTAACACTCGCGTCGGTTGCTCAAAGGACAACTTTTGTTGTGCGCCGCCCATACTTTTAATTTCATCTCTGGTCATAGCACGTCCTGCATAAAGCAGCGAGTTTAAGTACCCTGGTACTGTCTCGTAATTGTTATCTGTCAAAAGTAATACAGATTGATTGAGTGCCCAGCGACTATCGATTTCGCCATCCTCTTTTACGCCAGCAAGTTCTCCATCTATATAGACTTCAAACACCCCATTGGTTGGTGCTGTATAAAATACAAAAGCTATACGATGCCAAGAGTCGGGTTGTGTATTGCCAAAATAGCCGCTATCGCTAGTTGCTTGCCCATAGCCGCCGCTTGGGTCAATAAACATATCGGCATCATCATTAAGATAATCAGTTGTATTGGCTTGCATAATTGCACGGTAAATATCTTTACCTTCTGCGGGCCAGTATAAATCCATTACCAAAGTGTAGTCAGACACCATTCCTTCATTTGCAAAGTCACCATTTGCTGGTGTGTTTAAGTCAATAAGTAAGCCTTCTGTTGGAGCGTGGCGAGAAAACGCCATAACACCTGAAGGACCATTACTTAAATCATCAATATTTAATTGAGTCGTGGTGCTATATTGTGTCTCTGCAGTGCCCCAATTTGTTTCATCTGGATCAAAGTAGCTAAGTATCGAAGGTCCAAAATCAGCAGCTAACGGGTTGTTAGTATCGTCAAAATTCCATACGGTTACATTTGCTAAGTTGTTGCATGAATAAAGTTCGGTGTCAGTGTCAAGGTGTAGGCACTGACTTGTTCTGGCACGTGCATATTTATCAAGTAGCCACCAAGCTTCGGCTATTGGCTCTACGTTTGAGAATGTAACACTATTAAAAAATAAATCAGGATTTAAAGCTGCCCCTTTAAATAGTGCAACTTCGTAATTATTAGTAGGTTGTATATCTTCAGGTTTAAGTAAAAACCAATCTGGTTGACTTGCAAACATCGTTGTTAAGTCGCTTCCCGATACTGTTACTTTATAAATAGAGTTAAACCCTGGCGTATTTGATGGCTGCCTTTCTACGTAAAAAGCTTTATGGAAGTCTTCTTGAGTAAGTGTGCCAGGTGTCCAGCGCTTTTGTACTAGTTCAGGATTAAGTAATGCTGCGCTAATTGTGCTTGAATGTTTTGCGGCTAAGGCGGTGATTTCGGCTAGCTGCGCATCAGTTGGGTAGTTTTCAGAAATAGCGATTTCAGTTTCTGCATCGGGAGCATAACGCCCCATTATCTCATCTATTGCTAGTTTTGTTGTCTCATCACGTTCAACAATTGTATCGGTTTCAATCGTTTTGTAATCAACAACTGGAGATGATTTATCAGCTAAATTAAAATTAAGCGTTAAGTCAGTAATACCTTTAGCGTAAAAGTCCGGTTGTAAAACAATAGCGCCGTTATCAAGGGTTGTGTAGCTTTCCCCACCGTGTGTATGGCCGCCAAGTACTAAGTCGATACCGGGTACGTTTGTTGCCATATCAGTATCTAAGCCTACACCTAAATGGCTCAACATAATCATGTAATCTACATCACCACTGTATTGGTTTACTATGCTTTGTGCGATTTGTTGCCATTGCCAGCTCATTTTAAATTGTTTAATAAAATCAGGGATCGGATCATCTTGAATTGGTTCATCTAGCTCATTCCACGGCACAGAAGTCATGCCAAACACACCAAGTGTAATACACCCTACCTGTACTTTTGCAAATCCTACGCCTGCAAAATCTTGTAGTTGCTCTGCTTCATAACGAGTATTACTAGCAAGTACGATTGCATTCTCGTCTTGGGAATAACTTAGTAATTTTTCTGGGCCCCAAGCATAATCATGATTTCCAACGACTCGTAGGTCAAACTGCATTGCTTTAATTGCTTCTTCTGTTGCAGTACCTTGTGATAATTGCTCAGCAACAGTGCCTTTTTCATAGTCGTCACCACCGTTTGTAAATAAGGTGTGCGGGGTTTGGCTTGCTACTTGATTGTAGTAGGCTTTTATACGACTGAAATATTGCTCTTCATAGCCAAAGCGAGCATGTAAGTCTGCAACGTGGACAAACCTTACTGACTGCTCTGTTGCGTTAGCATCGCAAGTTGGGCCGATATTTGCGAAAGCTTCATTGCGCTGCATTTGTATTGCATATGTGCCCAATGTTGTTACTTGAGCGCTAACAAATCCATCTAAAACGATTGAATTTGTAACTGTGTCCCAATTAGCGCCCGATTGCTTTGCGATAAACAGTTGTCCGCCTAATGCATAGTCATCAGGGATTTTTATTGTAATGGTAATAGGTTTTGAAAGAGTAAGCGTGGAGGGCGTAAGTGCATGTAAATCAGAAATTATATTTTGTTGTATATTCGTCTCATCTAATAATGTTTTCTCGTAGGTAAGCTCTACATCACTAGAAATAGCACTGGAAGGTGCATTAAATATAAAATTGCCTTCGTCTAATGTAGCGTCTAAACCATTAGCGCTTGATAGTGTTAATTTGCTTGGTTCAGGCTCAACAGGATCGTTTGGATTAACCGTCACTTCATCGCCGCTACCACAGGCAGTTAAAATAAAGCTAAGAAATATAAATATAATAACACGTGATATCGTTAACGATTGCATCTACGGATGTCCCTGAGTCTATTCAATAACCAATCAGGACATAATATCAGTTAACGGGAGCAGGGCAAAGTTGAATAAAAAATTCCCCCATAGGAGCTATGGAGGAATTGTCTTAGGTTATATTGCTACATTAAAAATAAACAATAATTAAGAGGCTTTCTCTTCTAACCCTTGTTTTTCCCATACTTTAGCTTTAAAGGTCATTAGTACTAAAACAACACCAACACCAATGCTAAATAATGCAATTTGTAAATATAAGTTAGGAATTTCATCAACATTATTCGGATCGAAATTACCAGCAAGTAAGCCTGCAATAATATTACCGATTGAGTAAGTTAATACAAATACACCCATCATTTGACCTGTGTAACGTTTAGGCGATAACTTACTTACAGCACTTAACGCTACAGGGCTTAAACAAAGCTCACCCACTGTATGTAAAAAGTACGTAGTAACAAGCCAGTAAGGCGCTACTTTTAAACCTTCAGCTGCGTAATGAGCCGCCATAAACATAACTAAAAAGCCAGATGCCATGATAATTAAGCCAATTGCACATTTAACGCTGTAGCTAGGTGACACTAAGCTTTTAGATAAGTTAATCCAAAGCGCTGCAAAAAATGGCGATAAAGCAATAATAAACAGTGAGTTTAATGATTGAAACCACGTTGTAGGGATTTCAAAAGTACCAATAAGACGGTCAGTATAATCGCGAGCAAATAAGTTTAATGATGAACCCGCTTGTTCAAAGCCAGACCAAAAACATGCAGATGCAATACAGACTAAAAATAGTGCCCACATTCTTTGTTTTTCAGCATCTGTTAATTTACCTGTAAAGTAAATAACACCAAAATAAACAAAAAAGATAATAGTAAATACAACAGCTACGTACCCTGCAACCACTGTTGGATTGATTACAATTGCGCCGGTCATTGCAGCCGTAGTAACTGCAGCAGCTGCAATTACAAACGCAGCAATACCAACCCATGCGCGAGAAGTGCCTTTAGGACCTAATGGATTAGCTGGTAAAGCGCTATGCTCTGGTAAGTTATTAAGTGAGCGCTTATATTGCACCAAACCAATAGCCATACCAACAGCGGCTGCACCAAACGCCCAGTGCCAACCTACGTTTTCCATAAAGTAACCACAAACGTAGTAACCAATTAAAGAACCTAAGTTAATACCCATGTAGTAAATAGCGTAACCGCCATCACGACGCTCATCAGCATCACTGTATAGTTGGCCGACCATTGCGCTGATATTTGGTTTTAGCAAACCAGTACCTGTCGCTACAAATATTAAGCCAATGAAGAAAGAATAATCATGTGGAATAGCCAAAATAATATGGCCAATCATAATGATTATACCGCCATACCAAACTGCTTTTTGACCACCAAACAATCTATCTGCTAGCCAGCCACCTGGTAAACCTAAAAAGTATACCGCACCTGTGTATAAACCATAAATTGCAGCAGCTGAGGCAACAGTAAAGGCTAAACCTTCTTCTTGTAAGCTTGCTGTCATGAATAATACGAGCATAGCTCGCATACCGTAATAACTCATTCGTTCCCACATTTCAGTGAAGAACAATGTTGAAAGTCCTTTAGGGTGGCCAAACCAACCACTATCTGGAGCTGAACTCATATTTACTTCCTAACTTTAAGTATTGTTATGATGGCCTTATAATTTTTTGCTTTAGCTATTTTAGAATTTGTAACCACTAAAATGCTCGACCATCAGTATATTATTTGTAGCTAAGATAATGATTTGCTATATGGCAGTAACACCACAAGGTAAGAGACACACCCTTATCCTAGTTACAATTGCGCTCAAGTATACATATACCTTAGTGCTAGGGGAAGTATTGCGCGGTGTATCACCTTATGCCAAGTTAGAACTCAGCATAAGGAACAATAGGGGTGCCTGGAAACTCAAGTGTTCCGTACACAGGATTAAAGTAGTAACGTATATAAAGCTGACCAAAATTTGGTTCGTAAAAGTCAGAACGATCGATGGCTAAGTAACCACCAAAGAACCAATTCGGCGTTATTCTATACTCAAAACTACCTTCAAGATTATATGAAACACCAGAACTTGTTTCACCTTCAAATACAGGATCAACACCTGTTATTGACTCTCTATCATATGCAGCTATTTGCAAATCGCCATCATTAGGGAAGAAATCAATAGATTGAGTTTTTGTTTGCGAGTACGAAACACCGGTTTTTAATCGATAAACAAAATCATCGCCCCAACGCGCGTCATAAGTGAGTGGCACAGATAAACCTACATAGTTTTGTGGGCTGTAATAACCACCATGGCCCCATGTTTCTTCACTTAAATTATACTTGTATGCCCAATGTAATAAGCTAGCGCCTGAGGTGAATTCACGCTCTTGATTGCTAATTACACGGTAATAAGTACCGCCCATCATACGATAGCGTTGGTTGTCTTTTACATTTTGGCCTTTATATAGGGTAAAGTCGGCGCTTGACCAAAAACCCCATTTTCCGCCTAAGTCGTGCGATAAATTAGCTGTTAGGCCTGTAGAGCGTACGCCCCCCCAAACTTCACCTGTATTTACATCTTTTAAGCCCGCATAAGAAAGCACTGAATTTGTAACTGGGCGTTTTTCAAGTTCTAGGCTGTATCCAAAGTCGCCAAAACTGTCTGCGTAATTTACACCCCATACAATATCTTCAATTAAAAAGCCAAGTGGAGTAGTGCCTACATCTACACGCCAGTTTTCGTTTTGCCAACCAATACCTATATCTACACCACTTTCCTCTGGTGTCACTTCATCGACTGAACAAGTGAAAATACATAAAGCACCTTGTCCGTAGCGACTACCAGCGAACTGCTCATCAAAGCGCGTTGTTTGTGCGCTAATAGTAGTCGGGTCTACTTTAATAAATCCTTGGCCTTGCCAAAGTGGAAAGTAAGCTTCAATCGGTACTAAGCCCGCACCAAGTGTTGCTTCACTTTCGGTACTTGTTTGCCCACTAAAGTTAACACCCATGGCAATGTAGGCTTGGTTTTTGTTTTGCTCGTTTATTAGCTCACGTTTAGCACCGTTTACATACCATTCATCGTTTTCATCTATTTTTAAAAGCGCTCCGTAAAGCTCTTTTTCGTTTAAAGTACGATTAGGTGACAGGGTTTGTGCGTACCAAGATTGTGCTTGTTCGGTTTCGTTGAATTTGCTGGCTACTTGAGCGCCTAAATAACGTAGTTCTTGATCGTTGGGTGACTTTTCAACAAGTTGCTTAGCTAAATAAAGTGCGTCTCCAGAGTAATTAAACTCATTGAGAGATGACATGATTTGGCGTTGCAAATAACCCTCTTGCGATGTGGTTTGCGCTAT
This sequence comes from Pseudoalteromonas sp. GW168-MNA-CIBAN-0100, assembly GCF_040309225.1. Classification (NCBI taxonomy): domain Bacteria; kingdom Pseudomonadati; phylum Pseudomonadota; class Gammaproteobacteria; order Alteromonadales; family Pseudoalteromonadaceae; genus Pseudoalteromonas; species Pseudoalteromonas sp. GW168-MNA-CIBAN-0100. Next base: position 54,061 of record NZ_JBEOOL010000019.1, read on the forward strand.
CGCTTTTTGCGTAACTTCTTTTGCTTGAAAGTCGTCTCCAAGTTCTATGTATGCATTAGCAATAGCGAGTAGTGCTTGAGGCTCTATGGTTTGTTTATTTTGTACTTTTTGCTGATACAAAATAACGGCCGCTTCATATTGTTCTAGCGCTAAATTTGCATTAATAAGGGCAGTAGTTGTTGCTGGAATATCTTTATATTTTTGATCAAGCTGATTGAGCTTAGCAATTAAATCACTGCCAGTGTAAAACTGGTTTAGGTAGTTATTTTGTAACTGAACATATTGAGCCGTTTCGTTTTCAGAAGCGCTTTCTGGTAACACGTAACCCTCAAACCAGCGTTTTATTTCAACTTGGTTACCTTGCTCTAGTATCCACTGGCCTTGTAAAAGGTGCCAATAAGGCGACAAAGATGAGTCAGATGAAAGGGCACTTGAAAGTAATTTAAGAGCATGTCGTTTTTCATCAATTTTGTACCAACTATTAGAAAGCTCAGCTTGCATTTCAGGTGTTAGCTCTCTTGCTTCTAAGTTACTTAAATGGTAGATAGCGACAGATTTATTTTTTAAATCAAGATATTGCTGACTTTGCGTAAGAGACTCGTTAAGCAACAATTGCTGCTCTAAAGCAATAATATCTGTATCTCGATTTTTAAAAGGAATATATTTAAGTGTATCTAAAGCACCTTCATAATCATTTATAGAGCGCAAAAATAAAGCATGGCTATATCTAATTTGGGGGTTTAGCGGAAATTGCCACAATACATTATTAAATAAATCACGTGCTTGTTGAGTGAGGCCTTTTTGTTGGTATATAAAAGTTAAATCGTAATATAACCAAGGTTGCTCAGGTGAAAGCTCAATAGCTTGCTTAAGTAATTCTTCTGCTTTTTCTAGCTCTCCACCATTAGTATACTGACTTGCTTTATCTCTTAGAGTATTACTGGTAGCTAGTGCATATGAGGGGTAGATTAAATCTCGTTGCTTTGCATTTAATGAATTATAAAAGTTGCGAATTGATTTTTGGTTTTGATCTAGTTGCGCGATATTTAATAAGCCAAGTAAGGCATTTTCATATAAAGGATTGGTTTTTAGGGCAGCTTGATAGGCGGTAGCAGCTTGTGTGTAATTTCCTTGAGCTACTAGTAATAGGCCTTTGTTATAAAGAAAAGCTTCTTGGTCATGATTTAATTGCTCAGCTAGATTTAGTTTTAATTGTGCTGTTTTAAAATCAGATTGCTCTATAGCATCTTCCATTTCAGACATATACAGCCAAAACTTCGCAACTGTCGCGAGTTCTTTAAGTCCTTCACGCTCATCAAAATTAGGTGTATATTTTTGCGCGGTAAAAAAATAGTAATAAGATTTTTTGTAGTCGCTTTTCGCTAAATACAAATACCCTAAGCTGCGCATAATTTCTTTATCGGTTGGCCGCCCTTTTAAAGCATTTAATAGTAGGGGCTCAGCTTCTTTTAATTTTTTATTATTAAGTAAACGATCACCTTTAAGCCAAAGCTGATACGCAGGATCGGCAAGTAATGCTTGCCTTACTTTAAAATCTCGTTGGAAATCTTCGTATTGTAACTTACCTTTACTACTAAATGGGTACACAGAGAAGTATCGTTGGTATTGCTCAACTGTATTTTGAGTAAGATCCATGCTCTTAAGAGTTGCAAGCCAAATAAACTCAACTTCATTAATAAAAGAAGGGCTAGTTCCGTAATTACTTAAAATATCTAAAGCTTTATTATTTGCTGGGTTTTTCCTCAGTAAATGGCGAGCATAAGGTATTTCTACTTGAGCGATATTAGAATAGCTTTTTAATAACTTTTCATAGCCTTTTTTAACACTTTTCCATTGGTCGCTGTCTTGCCCATACCAGCTTAAATGCTCAAGCTCGTAATTAAGTGTAGGGTAGGTGTTTTTAAATATTTTATTGTATATTTCACGGGCTTGTTCATAACGTCCAGCTCGAGAAAGTAGCCTAGCTTCATGAATTAAAGATTTATCTTTACCCTCAATACGAGAGAGTATTTTAAGTTTTTCAACACAAGGGGCTTGCTTAGTGAGTCCGTTATCTATTTTGCTTAATAATTGGTTGGCTTTCACTGATTCGCCATTGGCAAAATTATAACGCGCTACTGCGCACTGTGTTTCTATTCGGGCAGGGGCAATAGCGACTAGCTTTCGCAAGCTATCTTCAACTAGTTTTTTATTTTGCTGTGCTTCACCAATACCTATTTGGCTTAGTAACCAATCAACAGATTGCGTATCAATATCGTTGACTGTGTTAGCGCTTAATCCAGAGCTAAGCGCTAATGTGCAAGCGAGGGCAAACCTTAACGGCATTCAGTGCTCCATACCGGTTGTAGCGTCCCATCTGCTGTAATTGAAAAACGTTTATTTAAAGCACTTGCACCAAACAAGTTAAGTACGCTGTCGTAATAACGAGTCTGGGTAAATGATTTATCAATCATTAGTTTTTGCTGAATAGCCATTACTGTAGAATTATCGTTATTAGTCGCTAGTAAAGGTAATAGAGCTGAGTTAAAGCCTAGAGGGCCTCTTTTTTCAGATTTTCCTGATTTAGCAAAAGTATTTAAAGGCACGTAACCACGTTTATTAATTGTTTCTATAAAAGGGTTAAATTGCGCTAATAGCTCTTTTTTATAAGGTGCGTTGTCTGCCATCATACTTGCCCATAAATATACTCTAATAGCGTTGTAACTGCCCAAGTCGCTCGTTTTTTTATCGTAGTAAAAGCCGTTATCTGCATCAAACATTACCCAGTCAGGGCTAACACCTTGCTTTGCTGTATCTAAAATCAACTTTGCTGAGCCTTCGTGCAGTTGATGCCAAGGCGAGTGTGGATAAAGCTTTTTAAACTGCTGATAAATAAATAACGGTGAGTAGCTTGGGTTTAACTTAAAACGCTCATTATCAAATTCAAAACCAGTAGGGGCGGGTAGTAATGATAAACCTAGGCCCGAAATATAGGCGGTTTCTTCACGCATTATCCGTTGTGCAAGTACGGCTGCTAATATGCTGTAGCGGCGGTCATCCCAAAGAATAGCAGCTTGCGATAAACTATATGCTATCCATAAGTCAGAATCAGACGCTGGATTTGAATCTAAAATTCCGCCAACATTTTGATTGTTAACACCCCATTGCCATGCCGGTAAACGAGTGCTTAAATCACCCTCTGACAAATGTTCTTGCGTCCAATCCAGGACTAGGTCAAACATTGCTTTGTCATTTGCTACGACAGCAAAAAATAAGGCATAAGATTGGCCTTCAGAGGTTGTGACTTTTTGCTCACTCCCCAAATCAATAACGCGACCATCTTGGCTTATAAAGTTACTTTTAAACGTTTGCCATGCATCCCATGGTTGGCATTGCTCTATTTGTGCATTGGCATTAAAGGTAAATAATGCAATCACGGTAAAAAATACTTTAATGAGTGACTTCATTACTTATCTCCTTCAGCTAATCGCTTGTATGTTAATGCTTGCAGTAATCGCCATATTATAAATGAGATCAACAGTAGTGTTAAAATAGACAATAGCGCCAGTACAAATGGGTGATCCGATAAATGGAACCAAATTAGGGTATGCACAGGTATATGACCAACAAAGTATTGCTCATCAGTTTTAATTGTCTTAATGCCTTGAGAATTTATGACCGCAGCACTGCCTTTAATTTGCGCAAGAGCTTCTGAACTCATTAACGCATCATCTAGTAGAGTAAAGGCTTTTTGTGATGTTGCACTAAGCGATACAATTGAACGCTCTGAATCAAACGGTGATTGAAAGCCAGTAATAACGGCCATATCACCACTACTTTTTATACTTACTTGGACTTTATCTGTTGTCTGCTCATCGTAAGCACCATTGTATATGGCTTGTTTTATAGCGCGCTGATTATTATCAAGCAGGATATTGGTTTGCGCATCTTCATCTAAGTTATTAGCAATGCTATTAGGTGTTGCGATTACTAAGATGTCTTTATCATCTAAGTTGGCATCTTGATTTAAATGAGCAATGCTTATTCTATGAGCTGGGTAGCCTGTAATAGCACCAAAGTGGCCTGTTAAATTAAACAATACAGATAGTGCTTTAGGTGATGGAACTTCATCTATCAATACTAAAGTTTGTTGTAAGTCTGCGTATTTTGTAAATGGGAATCCGCTATTTGCAAATACATTTAAATCAGGTAAAGCCATGTAATGATCAAACCCACTTACATCAATGTTAGAATTTCCATCAATTACCCCGTACTCGCCACCAGGTGGAGCAACGGCACATTCGCCTTTTTTAAGTACTGCAAATCTAAAGTCAAAATTTAACTCATTTCGGCTGGCAAGATTAATACCGTTTAATGAAAAGTCTTCAGCGCTTTGCGTTGTGTCTGTATTAGCAATTAAAGGCAGCAACGTTTTAGCGGTAGTTAACGATGTGTCTTTTTTATCAAGTAAAAAACCACTTATAAATTCTTGGTTTATTAGCATGTTTAAACGTGAATTTAAGGTTTCGCTCTCTGGCGTATTACGGTATTGCAAAGTAATAGGAATACCTTTTTCACGCCAAGTAAATAAATCAGGTGCAAAACGAACATTTAATTTTATAGGGCCGTTGTTAAGACCCTCAGCTTGTAACTGAGTTGGGTAGTCAATAAGCTCGTCAAAGTGCACGGGACGATCGTTTCTTAGCCATCTCGGCGCATCATAAGCTTTACGCAGTGGGAGTTTGTTAATTGCCTCGATGCTTGCACTTCGACCAGTCATAATTTTATGACCAAATACAAGACCAGTGACCGCTGTTTTTAAGTCTTTTTCGTCACGCCCCAAAATTAACAGCATTTTATTGTATCTGTGAATAGGGCTTGAAATTAGCTCGACGGTTGGCTTTTCAACATCTGGATAATCTTTTAAAAAATCAGGTTTTGAGTCATTAGTAATAAACACCACACTATGCTGCTCTGGTGCTTTATTTAAAACGACTGGAAAGTTAGCGCCACGCCAGTCAGCTTGTGCGCCAAACCAACTAGATAAAGTTGCTGCAGCTTCTATTGCTTGTGTATTAGGTGTGCTTGCAAATACAAAAGGTAAGTTTAATTTGTTGTAATCTTTAGCATCAAAAAATGGTTCTGGTAAATATTCAAGGCGGCTATCAATTGCTAACTGTTTTTGATCAAGCGTGATGTGGCTTGATTTGTTTATTTCAGTCCAAATTGAGCGGCTAAAGTAATCTTGGCATCGTAAGTCGTAGTAGCCAACTAGTTCAAAGCGAATTTGGTTGTAGTCTTGGATGTATTTAGCATTTAGGTCTAGGCTATGACTTACCGTATTTTTTACAACACTTAATTGCTCATTAATAGGTAAAACAGTAACTAAGTTATCGTTAAAATAAACTTTTAAATGCGATACATTAGCCAGCAATGAAGGTGAGTTGGTGTACGAAAAGTTAAGCTTTAGATTAGTGCTTAATTTATCAATTCTATTTGTGAAATCGACTCGAGAATTATTATTCACGCCGTCGAGTTTATAGTCGTTGAACCCTAACTTTTCAAAGCTAAGACGTAAACTAGAAACCTGAGCGCTTTCAGGGTAGCCATTTACAAACATAGTTTTGTCGTGCATAGGCTCGATAGCGAGCACTTGATATGCGCTACTAATAAGTAACAATGTTAGAAATGTATTAAGTAACTTTTTAATCATAATTATTATGCACTATCGGTTTTTTTGGAGTAAATGAATTTATGTAAATGACAGTATTAGTCATAAACTTAATTATAGGTTGTAACGCTCTTGGGGCATGAAACAATAAATTACTAAAGCCCCGTAAACTGGTTTTTTGCACTTCTTTGAAGCTATACGATGGACGGTCATGTCTAAAGTTATTTTGCCAATCTAGCCAAGCATCTGCTCTGGAGAAAGTACATTGTATAAAAGCTCTTTGCTTTTCGAGGGATAAATCTTTAAGTGTAAGGCCAATTTGTTTTTTACGGGTATTACATACATACGTTGTAAACGAAAATTGCTTGTTACCGCGACTCATTAATAATTCAATTTTATCGTTAACGCGGCATAAATGTGCGTGTTCAGTCTCTATACCTACACCGTTATCTGAATAATCCGTTATTTTTACTTTTAAAGTATGGCCATTTGCTAAACGAACGCCGGCAGGAAAGTTTGCCTTTATACGATGCGAGTGCCTCACTTGGCGAGCCTCAGCAGCAACCGCAACCGCAGCACCCAAAATAATAATATTATAAAAAGCCCAACCCATACTTATTATAAGTACGCCAATCTGGCTTGAATCACCTAAAAACAGACGTAATACACCCACTATTATTCCAAGTAAGTTAATAAGTAAGAGAATTAAATACGGTTTAGAAATCCCCCAGTCGTAATGCTCTTCATCATTTAAACCGCCTTTTTCGGTTACGTTAAATTTACCTTTATTAGGATTAAATAAAGCAACGGTAGTTGGTTTTAATATGTACCAAGCAAGTACTGACTCATACACTTCACCCCAGAAGGAGTAACGGTATTTACCTTGAATGCGTGAGTTAGTCGCTTTTATTTGAATTAGTGTCGGTACCACATAGATAAAAATAGCAATAAAAGGAGCATAAATTATGTAGGCATTAAAATATATTAGCGCCAAAGGAGCTGTTAAAAATACAATACGAGGAATACCCGATAGGAAATGCAGCATTGCGTTTATATAGCATAATCGTTGAGGGATGCTTAAACCTTTACCCATCAATGGGTTATCAAGCCTAAATATTTGTGCCATACCACGCGCCCAGCGAATACGTTGGCCTATATGCGCTGACAAGCTGTCGGTAGCAAGGCCTGCGGCTTGTGGGATGTTTATATATGCAGTTTTATAACCTGCGCGCTGCATACGAAGGGCCGTGTGAGCATCCTCAGTTACTGTTTCAAATGCAAAACCACCAATGTTATCAAGCGCTTCTCGTTTTAATACGGCACAAGAACCACAAAAGAAGGTTGCATCCCACATGTCGTTACCATCTTGAATCAATCCATAAAACAACATGTTTTCGTTAGGGATTTGACTGTGGTTATTAAGATTTCGCTCAAATGGATCGGCAGAAAAAAAGTGATGCGGTGTTTGGACCAAACACACTTTACTGTCTTTTAAAAACTGTCCCATTGTCATTTGTAAGAACGAGCGAGCAGGAACGTGGTCACAATCAAAAATTGCGATATATTCGCCATCGGTATAACGCATAGCACTATTCATATTACCGGCTTTAGCATGATTGTTATCCGAACGCGCTAAATAACCCACTCCAATCTCGGCTGCAAAATCCTTAAACTCTGAGCGCTTACCATCATCTAATATATAAACATTTAACTTGTCTGCAGGCCAATCGATACTTAAAGCAGCGAGAGTAGTGGGTCTTACAACGCTTAACGGCTCGTTATAAGTTGGAATATATACATCAACAGTTGGCCATAGGTCAGTGTCTTTAGGTAAAGGCACTGGTTTTCGCTCAAGCGGATTAACTGTTTGAAAAAAACCTAAAATCAGTACAAGCCATGCATACGTTTCAGCAAGTAGTAAACCGCCACCTAGTGCAAGTGCAAGCGGATCATCCCAGTTTAAAGTCTCAGTGTAACGCCACCATAAGTAACGAGAAGACGTAGTTACTGACAGGGTGATCATGACAATGGTTGCCATTTGGCCTTTTACTCGTTTAAGTGCGTACGCAACTAATAAAATAAAGCTTATAAATACGGCTTGAGCTTCCAAGCTAAAAGGAATTGTAATGAATATTGCTAATAAAAATAAAATAAACGCGAGGATGACGTATTTAACTAATTTATTTTGCCATACACGTGCATCAGCCATGGCTTTAAATGCACTTTTTTTAGGGCCTTTTTTGTTTTTTGATAGTAGGCGTTTTAATAATTTACCTAACTTTAAATCAAACCAACGTAATTGCCTTAAAAGGTAGCTAACGCCATCATAAAAATAATTAACTGCATCTTCTTTTACTGAACTAGATTTAAGCTGATTTTTAAAAAACACTAAAAAAACACTTTGAATAATAAAGCGTAATATATTGGAGTAAATATAGGTTCGGTAAGGCAGCCTTAAATGAGGGTAGTAGTTATAAAGGGTAAACTCAAAGCTGATTTTATGCTGTTTAATGTTTATAAATAGCGAGCTTAAAAGCGTAATAAAAGGCATTAAGAAAGCTTCAATTACATTTACTTTATGTTGATTAAAGTAGCTATGAAACTTAAATAAAATGTACCGAACTAACTTATCAGTAAATAAAATGCTCAGCAGCAAGTATAAAGTGCTGTGAATAGGGCGCTGATAAAATAGTGTAATGCTCATTTTATAAGGTCGCTTTACTAACTAGCCAACCAGCTAGTGTTTCAAAGTCATCGTTTGCGACACTATATGGCGCGCAGTTAAGTGCTACATTTCTGTATGCGGTTGACTCTTTAATAACTTCGTCACTGTTAATAAAAAAGGGAGCCATAAGGGGAAGTGTCGATTGCCATAGGGAAAATAAGTCAAATTCTAGCGTTGATGCAGAGTTATAGCGGTTAACTAAAAAGTAATGTTTCCAATTGGTATCTGAATTTTTAAGTTTTTGCAGGCGCCTATAAATTAAGCTGTGACAAATAGCGTCGCAATTAACAAGTTCAATTACAATATCGTCTTTCTCTAATGGGTAGTGAGAAAGGTTAATATGTGAAGGGCAGTCAAAAAGTATCCAAGCTTCGTTGTTATAATTTAGGTTTTTGCATTTATTGACCGTTTTAGTGATGTTATCGGTGCTAGTGTCGTCGTTATCGCCAAATGGTAAAAATATAATGCCATCGTTATCTTGGTGAAAATGCGTAAGTGCATCTTCAAAGTGCACTTCATTACTCCAGCCTTTGGTGTATTTCCACGGTAAACCAAAATGTAAACCTAAGTCACTTTTTGCATCTAAATCGATAGCAACAACGTCAACGTCAGACTTTTTTAGCACGCATGCAAGGTTGGCAACTACAGAAGTGCTGCCTAAACCGCCTTTGATACCTTTAATGAAAACTCTTTGCAACGGGGTTACCTATCCTTAGTTTAACTAGTGTATGTGTTTAGTTCGTTGTTTATCTCTTTAAGCAATGCGTATTTATTAATTGTATTATTATTTTGCTGCTTGTTTACAATTTCTATGTAGTCATCACTCTTTCCACCAAAACGCAGTGTAAGGTTTTCTATATCACTCGATGTTAACGTTTGTGAGTTTTTAGATGTTAAGTTGTTCATCTTTACCTTTACAGTTACTTTAATTATTTTGATTAAAAGTGGACAATATTTGGCTATTATATATAGAATAACGGTTAAAACTAGTAAAAAAGTATTTTTTATAGGGCATTTTAAGTGCATAACTTTAACATAACGGGATTAGAGCCTGCTGCAAAAGAGTTAAAATCGGCTTCAAGTTATGCTGTTTTAGCCCCTTTAGATAATTTTGCAATCGAATTAGCGTTACATTCAATTAACCAAAGTTTAGCTAATGATATATATATAGTTTCTCAAGAGGCTGAATCATTTTTTGATTCTTCTTTTTCTGCATCGTTAAATTATGCTTATGAACATAATCGAGTACATCCTTTTTCGTTGGCCCCAGAAACACAACACTATTCAATTGAGCGAATCAATTCAGGTATTATAAAAGAGATAAGTGCTTATAAACGTCTAAACGAAGCGCTCATTTTTGTCCATTTTAATACAACACAGTTAAACAGCGCTGGCGAAAAAAGCTTGAAACTGATGATGAATGAGTACAACGATTTTGTTCGTCGTACCGGAGCTACATTACTATTTTTAATATCTGGGCCTGATATTGCTAACTACCGTTTTTTAGTTAGACGATTAAATAATGTATTTGATGGGCTGGTTTTTGTTGATAATGATTCTGCAATGCGAGTTCTTGAATATGATTATTGGCGCCATAGCACGGGTGTTATTGCTGGTGAACATTACCCGTTATTATTAAGTAATAATCAGTTTGTTGTTCAAAAGGGAATAATAAGCGAGAGCAAAGCACCTAAAAGTTCAGACTTTTCCGATGAAGACGATGTTTGGCTTGTGCAAAGTGCGGTGCCCGAAGGTACTAAATTACCAATGCACTATAAAAGTGTAAAAGATAATAATGACTTATTTAATAAAGGACCAAAGGTAGAAGCAGCCACCTTAATTTTTGCAGTAACGCGCTACACTGATTTAGCGTTATTAGGTAAGCAGTGTTTTGAACTTAGAAAAAACTGTGGGCGCTGGTTAAAGCTTGTTATTCAAAATGTTGATGGTGTTATTCGCCATCAAGATGAATGTTTATTTTTAACATTGGGTGTAAACCTTATTCTATATAGCTTTTCAGAGCCTTCTCGGTTGCTCTCACAAATTCAATCTATTCAAGGTTTTCAGTTTTCTAGGCCTTTACCTCCCTCAGTTGAGGACGTATTGAAATACACTGAAAACACTTTTTCGAAAGGATATTTACCTTTTATTGAGTTTACAAAACAAGTAGAAATTCATAGTGACTCAGCCGTTAATTTAGGTGTGAGTGGTGTGCTAGTAAAGCTTGAATTACTGCCACGGATCGACCCAATACACCCTTTGCATTTATTTCATATTAAACGCGAAGGTGATGTATTTAGTATTGCAGATAATACAGTTTATTTATATTTGCATGCTTGTAGAGAGAATGACGTTGATAATGCGATTAAGCATTTGTTTAAATTAAAAACAAGCGATTTTTTTGTACAGCAAAATGTAATTTCTGATCACTTTTACATTCAACAAGAATGTAAACAATTAAGGCGTTTTTATAAAGGTAAGAGTGTTGTAGATTTCTCGCAAAAACTTGCCGAGAATGATAGCTATAAATTTGCACCTGATATAGCAAACAGCGTTACTGAAAATATTAACACACCTGAATTTTCTAGCAAAAGCCGCCCAGATGCTAAGCCTTTTATAATGAAATTAAGAGATAACTTATGAGTATGAATCAGCTTTTAATTACCGTGTTTCTTGCAATGGTGCTTGGCGCGGTGCTTTGTATGCTAGGCAAATACATTTTATCTCAAATAACAAAATATTATTATAAGCTTACTTTTAAACATGAAGTACTAGAGCCTTATACACCAAATACAGTAAAAAAGGATAAGAAGTGAAATTATCAGGTTTAGGGGTTTGGAACCTTTATTTTTTAGTTAAGTTTGCTCTGTTTTATTATGGTGCAATTGATTTTAACGTATTAACTAATGCGGCTTTTGCTGCGTTGCTTGCGATTAAATTTAAACAGCCATTAATAGAGAAGGTAAAACATATAGTAGGTGCTGTGTTTGCTGTGGTATTACTTTACCAAGACTCATGGTTGCCACCAATAAACAGGTTGACTAAACAAGCGGGTAACGTTCAAGATTTTAGTTTTGGTTATTTTATTGAGTTATTAACCCGTGTTATTAACATTGATATGTTATTGGCTTTGTTCGTAATTAGTGTGTGTTTTTGGTATACATCGCAATGGATACGCTTTACAACAGTCACTATCGTTGGGTTGTTAGTTGTAGGATGGCAAGGGGGTAACTCTCAATCACAATTTGTTAATAATGTGGCTAACCCTGAGCCGGTTACACAGAGTCAAAGTAATCCTCAAACACAAGTGATCACTCAGGCAGCACAATCTCCTGATCAAAAATTAGCTGATTTTTATCAACAACAAAGCTTATTAATGAGTCACTTTCCAAGCCAAGTAAATGGTGAACTGTTTGATGTAATTATTTTGAACATATGCTCAATGGCTGTTGCTGATTTAAATGCTATTGGTGTAAGTGTTACTGATATGTATAAAGACTTTGATGTGGTGTTTTCAGACTTTAACTCGGCTACATCATACAGCGGACCAGCTGCGGTAAGGCTACTGCGCGCTAGTTGTGGCCAAACTAGTCAAACGGCATTATTTAAAGAGGCACCTGAACAATGTCACTTGTTTAAAAACCTAGAAAAACTAGGTTATCAAAATAATGTTGTGATGAATCACGACGGACATTTTGATGAGTTTAAAGGTTTAATAAATAAGTACGGTGGCCTAGATAGCACGCCATTTAATATCGATTCAATGCCAGTGGCGCTTCGAGGTTTTGATAATAGCCCTATTTACTCAGATGAAGCTGTGCTGGATGGTTGGTTAGAGCAAGCTGATGATTGTAAGCCGTGTGCTATGTACTATAACACCACAAGTTTACATGACGGTAATCAGCTAGAGAATCAACCAAGGGTGAATAGTAAAGAGACATACCCAATCAGACATAAAAACTTGTTTGCTGATATTAACCAATTTGTAAAAAAATTAGAAAAGCGTGGTCGCAACGTTATGTTAATGATAGTGCCTGAACACGGCGCTAACTTAAAAGGTGATAAAGTACAATTTGCAGGATTACGTGAAATCCCTAGTCCTGCAATTGTGTCTGTACCTGTAGCGATTAAATTTATAGGCCCAGACGTACAAAACTACTCGCAAATTGTGGTTGATGATTCAACAAGTTACTTTGCGCTTTCAGAGCTGGTAAGTAAGACGCTGCAAACTGATGTGTTTGGTGGGAATAATAGTGTTGCTAATTTACTTGAAAACCTACCTAAAGCACCTAAAGTTGCTGAAAATGAAGGCACAATAATGATGTATGTTAACCAAAGACCATTCATACAATTAGATGGTGGTGATTGGTCAGCTTACCCACAAGGTAAGTAGTCTCATAATAAGATTTAATAAACAGCACTGGTATAGTTAAATATAGATATCAGTGCTGTTTTTCTTCGTTTAATTACATCCCACTCTTTGGCTCTAAAAGCTATTTTGTCCAAAAATGTTTACAATAAGCTACCTTCTCAAAGCGACTTAGCGTATTATTCGGCTAATATAGTTTTTCCTTCTTTGAGGATGTATGCGTCTAGATATTCACTGTGCTGATCGAATTGGTATTGCTCAAGAAATCCTTAATATATTAGTTAACTACAGCGTTGATTTGAAAGGAATTGAAGTCGATTCTGTAAATTGTCGTATGTACGTTAGTTTTCCCGAAATTGAATTTGAACAATTCCAAAAAATTATGCCATCGATACGTTTAATCGACGGTGTACACGATGTGCGTACTACTGCATTTTTACCATCTGAGCGTGAACACAACGAATTAAATACTTTACTACGTGCATTGCCTGATGGGGTTATCTCTATTGATGCCAAAGGTTGGGTACGTTTGTGTAACGATGCAGCATGTAAAGACTTACAGCTAATTGAAAAAGACGTGATTGGTGCAAATATTAATAACCTGCTTAAAGGTTTTAACTTTACACGCTGGTTAGAAGGTAAAGAAGTACTCGGACAAACCACTCGCGTTGAAGTGGCTGGTGAGGATTTTATTGCAGACATTTTGCCAATTGCAGTGCCTCAAGGTAGTGAAGGTGATGTGCTTGCTGGTGCGGTTATTAACATTAAATCGCAAAGTCGGTTAGGGCAGCAAGTCAGTGCATTTAGACGTTACGGGCAAGAAAGCTTCGCTACTATTCACAACTTTAGTACGGCAATGCGCCGAGTTGTGCGCGAAGCACGCAAAATGGCGCAACTAGAAGCCCCTATTTTGATTACTGGTGAAACAGGAACAGGTAAAGAGTTATTAGCTAGAGCGTGCCATTACGCATCTAATCGTTCTGTTAAACCTTTTATTGCACTGTCGTGTGCTTCACTTCCTGATGATGTTGCTGAGTCTGAGTTATTTGGTTATGCCGGGTACGAAGAAAATGCAGCGCCAAAGCGCGGTGTATTAGAGCAAGCCGATGGTGGAACTGTATTTTTAGATGAAGTTGGCGAAATGTCGACTCAACTACAAACTAAGTTACTGCGTTTTTTACAAGATGGTACGTTTAGAAAAGTAGGCGATGAGAACGAAGTTAAAGTAAATGTACGTATTGTTGCCGCTACTCAAAAAGACTTACCTGCAATGGTACAAGAAGGGGTTTTTAGAGAAGACTTATATTACCGTATAAACGTGCTTACTTTAGAAATAGCACCACTAAGAGATAGAAAAGCAGATGTAGGACCACTTGCAGAGCATTTTATTCAAAAATATGCGCAACAAAATGGTCATGCAATTCCTGTTTTATCACAAGAGTGTTTGAGCTTTTTACAAGAGTATCCGTGGCCAGGAAATGTTCGTCAGCTGGAAAATGCAATTTACCGTGCAGTGTCGTTACTAGATGATAGCGAGCTTCGCGTAGAGCATTTACAGTTACCAACTTTTACCCATGATTTAGGGTATTTAGAGTCTGATTTTGAAGGCTCACTAGATCAAGCTGTTAAACGTTTTGAAGCGACCTTACTTCGCAAACTCTACCCAGCTTATCCAAGCTCACGTCAGTTAGCTAAGCGATTGGGCCTAAGTCACACCGCGGTAGCTAATAAGTTACGTGATTACGGTATTAACCGAAAAACAGTAAAAGTGTAATTGACATAAATAAATTAAAATATGGGGACTAATTTTTAGTGCCCATATTTTTTGTTACCCCGTCAATTGCAATTGTCTCGATACCTTCTTCGTTAAAGTTCATTACAATGCTGGCGTTATTACGAGTGAAAAAATAGCTACGGCCATTAAGTTCAATAACATAATCGCCTTTTACGGGGTCGCTAAATTGCTGCTTTTTTAAAGTGACCTTATGTTCGCCAATTTGCCATTCAAACTCTTCAATAAATCCATTATTAAATTCTTGCACCCATATTTGGCTGTCATCCTTTGAAAGCGTTATAGCTACCGAGTAAGAGCTAGGGATCTGCTCCATATTGTAACTTTTAGAGCCAATAGTGAATTTTTCAGCTTTTTGCTGCCATTCAAAACCAAATTTAAATTCTTTAACTACACCAGTAGGGTAAGTAACAGAGCCTTTACCCGGTAATGAAAAATCGGCAAAAGCATTATAACTAGGCGCTAATAGAGTTAGCGCAGTAATAATTTTTAGTTTTGACTTCATGAGTTATCTTTTTATTGTAATAGTGATTTAAGATTAAAGTAGAATATTCGTCTTCGCAAGGGGCTATGCTACACTCGAATAAATTTAACTGGTAAGACCTTTTTTGTGAACTTATATATTCGACTTTTATTATTGTTTTTTAAAATTAAACGTAACAAGCAATATCAAAATTTACTTGATACGGTAGATATTGATTACAAAGCTTTACCTACTGATTGTGACATTAATTTACATTTAACAAACTCACGTTACCTCGCGATGATGGATTTATCTCGAACTTGGATGACTGAGCGCGTTGGCTTGCTTAAACAAATAATGAAGCGTCGCTGGTTTCCGATTGTTAACGCAACTGCTATTACTTATATTCGTGATATTAAGCCTATGCAGCGATATACAATAAGTACTAAGCTAGTTGGATGGGATCATAAATACTTTTATATTGAGCAAAAGTTTCACTCAGAACGAGGCTTACATGCTATTGCTTATGTACGCGGTGTATTTAAAAGTAAAAAAGGTATTATAAGTATTGAAGAAATGCTTGAAGTGGCTGGTTTTGATGGCCAAACACCTATATTGCCAAGTGAAGTTATGCACTGGAAAGAAATGCTAGAGCAGAAAAAGTTAAGTAACCTGCCCTAATCTCTACAAATGAAAAAAAAGGCCTTTCGGCCTTTTAACACACATTGTAATTGGGTAACTACGTACTACTTTATATATGCTTTAAAAGCTGTATCTAACACCGAACATAGCAACAACGGGGTCAAGCTCAACAGTTGATGTAAGTGCTTTTGCACCATTAGCATAAACAGTGGCATCGGTATCAATATCCATAATTGATACCATGGCGTGTAGACCCCAGTTTGCATCAATTTTATAGTTAGCACCTACCTGAGCCATAAAGCCAAACGAATCATCTAATTTTACTTCTACATCGTCTGTTCCTAGCGTCGCTTTAAGTGCTTGAGAAGGTTGCTCATCAAAAAATGCAGTGTAGTTTATGCCTACGCCTATAAAAGGTCTTAGCGCATAACTTGTGTCTAAAAAGTGGTATTGCGCAACTAAAGAAGGAGGAAGCTGTTTTATATCTGCAATTTTGTTGCCTGCTAAGCCGCCTGCGCCATTTACATCGTGTGAAAAAGGTGTTGCTGCTATTAGTTCTAACACCCATTGATCGTTAAATGCATAATCTACAGTGATACCTAGTTGAGTATCTGAATCACCTTTAAGGCCCAGCGTAGGTGCTTCATTAATTGCTGAGCTACTATTATCAGGGTTTACGTTAATAGCGCCAACATTTACGCTAAAGTTAGCGTGTGCAGCTGGAGAGAGTGCTAATAAAGAGGTTAATAATGCGATGCTAATTTGAGTTTTCATGTTGTTCTCCAAGAACTACTGTTTGATTGGCGCTATTATTACCGAGCAATAAAAATGAAAACTTGTTCTAGATCAAAGTTTAAAAAACATTTTAACCTTGTGGAATGCTTTATTGATTTAGATTAAATTTAGCGTCGTTCTGCTTTTGAAAAGATTGACATATTTATTTCATCAACAGTCATATGAATGTATTAAGGCTGACATCGCTTAGTCATAAACTCACGTTTTAATAAAGGCACATTAAATAATAAAGTGTGTTTAACATGTTTTTAGAAGCATTCGAAAAAAAATCAAAAACAACGGATATTCAAAAAGAAGTTGTAGAGCACTTACAAACACTAATTCGCTTTGAATCAGTAACCCCTAACCAAGCGGGTGCAATTGATTGGCTTGCAGATAAATTGGTGGATTTAGGGTTAAGTTGCGAGCAATTTACTATAAATGGTGTAACCAATTTAATTGCCTGCATAAAATTCAAAGATGGCCCATGTGTTGCTTTTTCAGGGCACATTGATGTAGTACCAGCAACAAGTAGCGGTTGGTTAAGTCCTCCTTTTGAAGGGCGAGTGCGCAATGATGCAATATACGGTAGAGGGGCGGCCGATATGAAAGGGGGTGTTGCCGCCATGCTTAGCGCCACAAAAAAGTTAATTAATAGTAAATCCGCTAAAGTAGGGACTCTTTACTGGCTTATCACGTCAGATGAAGAGGGAGAGGCTGAATTTGGTTCTCAAGAAATAGTTAATAAGCTTGCCAAGCAAGGTGTTGTATTAGATGGCTGTATTGTCGGGGAGCCATCAAGTGTGGCACAAGTTGGCGATACGGTTAAGAATGGCCGTCGTGGTGCGCTTTCAGCTCGGATTTTAGTTACTGGTAAGGCAGGTCATGTAGCTTATCCTCAAAACACACTCAATGCTGCTCATATTGCTGCAAAAATAGTAAATAGCTTGAGTGATCAGATCTGGTTACTCGATGTGGCTAGCTCAAAAACCACACTGCAAGTGACTGGAATTAACATAAATAATGTGGTCGATAATTTAGTGCCAAGTCATTGTGAGATTACATTTAATGTACGTTATAGCCACGGTTACAGTAGCGCAGCAGTTAAAACGCAATTAATGAATACCCTAAACAAGTTTGCTGAGCATTTTACAATTGAGTGGGAACGCCCATGCGAGCCTTATTATACAAGCCATAATACGGGTTGGAGTTTACTTACTCATATTGAGCAGGCTATTTACAAAAACACTTCAAGTTACCCATTACTAAGTACAAATGGAGGGACATCAGATGGACGATTTTTTGCCAGCCCCCATACTCAAGTTATTGAATGTGGTGTGCGAAACAATACGATTCATCAAGCTAATGAACACGTATCTATTAGTGATTTACTTAAAATTGAAGCTATTTATACAACTTTACTAGAGCAGATATTTATAAATAATTAAATATAAATCGAGTACTTTATAAATATAAATCGAGTACTTTATAAATATAAAGCACTCTCTTATTATTGGTTATTCTAAATAACGTTTGGCTTTGTTTTCTTTTACATTTTCAAGATCGACCAATACCAATCCATCAATACAATTATTAAAATCGGGATCAATACTAAAGCTTAAAAATTGCACGCCACCTGGTTTACAAAGTTCAGTGTATTGTTTAAATAAAGTAGGGACTTGAGCCCCCATATTAGCTAACACATGCTTTAACTCTACAAAATCTTCTTTTACGTCATTGCCGCAAAAAAGAGTATTGCACTGGGTTAGCTGTTGCTCAGTTAATTTAAATTCATTATTAGGCGTAGCTAATTCAATACCACTTTTATAGTAATGCTGATAGTAATAAACGAGCATGGCTTTTGCTTGCTCGGGTAGAGCATTTGATACACTTACAGCACCAAACAAGTACCTGTACTGTGGATAGCTTTTTATAAAAGCGCCAATGCCATACCATAAATAGTCGAGGCTCTTACGTCCCCAATATTTAGGCTGTACAAAGCTTCTACCAAGCTCAATTCCTTGTTTTAGATAGGGCGTCATAGCGTCGGTATAAGAAAATAAGCTATCGGTATACAAACCTTCGCGGCCATGTTTTTGTATTATCTGTTGTGCACAGGCTAATCGATAAGCACCTACCAGCTCTAGCTGCATTGGGTCCCACAGTACAAGGTGTTGGTAATCCATATCGTATTTATCTATATCACGACGCTTACCACTACCTTCACCGACTGCTCTAAATGCTATTTCTCTCAGGCGCCCTAACTCTCTAAAAATAGGTGAGCTACCTGCATATTGGTATAGATGAATATGCATACCGTCTTGCGTTTTACCAAGTAGTTGGCATTGCTCAATTGCTTTTTTTAGCTCCTTTCTGCACTCGGGAACAGCGATAGGTGTTTGTGTTTTTAGCGGCAGTGCTTTTTTTGTTGTAAGCCTATAAAGCTGTTTACGGATGAGGTTTACAACTTCTTTATCTTTAAGATTTTCTATTAAGTAAGATTCAGGAGGGATAGAGGCGCCAATCTCAAACTCTAAAGATTTTTGGCGCTGCTTAAACATCTCGGCCACTAATAGTAAACTTGCCAAAGGTTTATAAATCATTGATGTGCCATAAAAAAGTGGACTGTTTTTGGCTTTAATATAAATAGGTAAAATAGGGCAGTTAGCTTTTTTTGCCATACGTAAAAAGCCACTATTCCATTTGCAGTCTTTAATACCTGTTGGCCCTAATCGCGATACTTCTCCTGCCGGAAATATAAGTAATGCGCCTTCATCCTTTAAATGGTTTTGTATATTACTAAGCTCTTGTTTCTTACTCATACCTGATAAGTTATCTACGGGGAGTAAAAGTGAGTGCATTGGAGTAACCGACATCAACATGCGGTTTGCCACTACTTTTAAATCCTGTCTTACAGTTGAAAGTACTTTGATAAGTGCTAAAGCATCTAATGAACCAATAGGGTGGTTAGCAACGATAACAAGTTTACCCTCATTAGGAATATGTTCTATCTGCTTAGGTTTATAGCGCGTATCAAAATTGAGTTCATCGAGCACTTGTTCAACAAATTCTAATCCTTGTAGGTGAGGGTAGGCATCACCAAAAGCAACAAACTCTTGTTCATGTAATAAGTAGCCTAGGCCTTTTTTTACTAAACCTTTTACTTTTGGAGAGTTCTCTAGTTGTGGTAAGTTTGCAGCAATTACTTTATCAACACTTATCATATTAACCTCATATTCCGTTTGGCCTATTCGCCATACATGTAAGATTAAAAAAAGGGTGTGACAGTTACTTTGCAGTAGTGTGACTTTTTAAAGTGCTAACTTATAAACTGTGTATTGTTAGGAGAATTTATGTCGGTATTGGTTGCTATAACTGGGCGTGACAACACAAAACTAATAACGAAGTTACAAGAGCGATTACCAAATACGCTGATAGAGCAATGGCCTGATTGCAAAAACGCACATGATGTGGATTTTGTACTTGCGTGGAAAGCGCCAGAATCTATGTGGCCACAGCTACCTAACTTAAAGGCTGTGTCGTCATTTGGTGCTGGCGTAGACAGTATCGATTTAACATTACTCGACGAAAGTGTTGAAGTAGTACGTATTGTTGACATGCAACTAGCTGAAGATATGGCGGAATATGTACTGACACATGTGTTAGCTCAAAAGTTACGTTTAAAAGAGTATTACATTAAACAAACACAGCAAACATGGAAGCCAAAGCGGGCGCATAGTAATAAACATGTCGGCATACTTGGGTTTGGTGAATTAGGTAAAGCATGCGCGCAAAAGCTTATAAATAATGGCTTTAAGGTAAGTGCCTGGGCGCAAAGTAATAAAAGCGCGACTAATGTCGAAATTTTTTATGGCGAGGAAGGCCTCAATAGTATGCTTTCTGATGTTGACTACCTTGTATGTCTATTACCCCTTACGCAAGCAACGACAGGCATTATTAATCACTCAATGCTCGCAAAGCTACCTAAACATGCTGTTGTTATTAATGTGGCACGCGGTGCTCATGTTGTTCAGCAAGACTTACTAAGTGCATTAAATAACGATAGCTTACGCGCAGCTACACTCGACGTATTTGATCAAGAACCTTTAGCGTCGAATCACCCTTACTGGGGAAACCCCAAAATAACGCTTACACCACATTGCGCGGCGATTTCTGATTTAAATAGTGTTATAGAGCAAATAGCCGATAATATTGAATGCTTGAATAAGGGGTTAGTACTTAATAATCCAATAGATAGAACTAAAGGTTATTAGCTGATAGCTAATTAGTTTAAAAAACAGCTTGTTAACATTTGTAATTTTCATTAGTGTAAAAGGTATTCTCACTAATAAAAAATACAAAGAGGGTGTTATGAAATCGAGTCAAAGTGGCGTTAAATTAAGCCTAGTTATTGTTTCAATTATTATACTTGGTGTTTCAGCTTGGTTTAATCAGGCTAATGCAGAGGATACTCCTTCTACAATACAAACCCAAAGCGAGTTAACAATAGCGGACTAGCCTACTTACTATGTATTCCTCTGTTTTCGTGTTTCTTCTCGTGACTCTTTTTAGCAGTACACAAGCATTATTTTCACAGTAGTGCTTGTGTGCCCCTAAAGCTCTAATTTTCATCTTGATTGAAAGTGCTTTTTAATATTTTTAAATTCTTAACAAAAAAAGCCCAGCAATGCTGGGCTATTAAATATTCTAGGGAAAAGTTGTTAACTTTGGGTTACATTAAATTGCCCAAATGTATAAACTTTAAACAAGTAAAAAGTATTGATCAACACTAAACTCATATTTGAAATAACACTCGACGACATAAGATCTAAGCTAAATGATAAGAATAATAAACCACACGCACTAATGGCGGCAACGCGCAGCAGTGTTATCTGGTTAATAAAGAATGCACCTAAACCTAGTGCAAGTAGTGTAGTATTTAAAAGCCAATCTAGCTCGTTTAGCATGGTCGTTTCAATAGTTCAGTTGTTGAAAAAAGGAGCGCCATTATGTTGATCTTTTGCGCACCTTTCAACCAAGTAATTTTAAATTTTCAGATTAGTTTTTTTAATGCTAAAAGTAGCTGCCGATTGCTGAAAATAAACCATTATCAGCAATTACTTGATACTTTTGGCAGCTCTGCGGTTTTTGTAAGTCACTGCATAAATAAAGGGACTCACGGCTAGAATCATAGGTGGGGTGTAGGTTTGAATCAATCAAAGTAGCCCCCTTGCCAAAGAATCCGGGCCAGTAAACACTCTCACTTACCATCCCTAATTTTTTATAGGTGAGTAAGGTAGGTTTTGGAAAAGCTAAAATTATTACAGCAACGACAGCGAGTGATATAAACAGTCCTTTTTTTTGCGTTGTTTTTTGGCTTATATCATTCTTTGCACTGGAATTTAACTCGCCAGGTGAAGGGCGCTGAGTAGAACGCTGAGGTTTTCTTTTTTGCGCTGTTTTTTTTCTTGCCGGTGCTTTACCTAGCAACGATTGTTTATTTGGGGTTTTAGACATAAAGCAAATCTGGCCTTTTTTCCGTAGGTCTCTATAATTAAATGAGTAAATTTATATACTAAGCTAATTATTATGATAACTTAAAGTTAGCTTATAGCCTACGAGGAATAAAGATGAATACGCAGCTATCAATTTTAATTGTAGATGACGTTAGCACAGTGCGTAGTTTTTTGAGCCAAACGCTCATGCACTTAGGGATAGATAACGTAAAGGAAGCATCTACTGCCTCACAATGTATTAGTGAGTGCCAAGCTGCAAATTATAATATCATTTTTTTAGACATTGAATTGCCAGACGGTGATGGTAAAGATTTGATTGCACAAATCAATGAATTAAGCCCAGAGACAAATGTGGTTATGGTATCTGCACATTCAGGTATTGAGAATGTTAAGGATGCAATTGATAAAGGCGCTAAAGGGTTTGTAGTAAAGCCATTTACACCTAAAAAAATAGCGGCAATGCTTAAGAAGTTTTATCCAGATTTAGAAAATGTCTAATAAAGTAAGTACATTTAAAATTTAAACAAAAAAAAACCGGCAAAAGCCGGTTTTTTATATTCTATCAAAAACAAATTATAGAGCTTTAATCTTAGCTGCTATACGGCTCTTATGACGAGCTGCTTTGTTTTTGTGAATTAGACCCTTAGTTGCGTAACGGTCTAGGATAGGTGTAGCAACAGAAAAAGCTTGCTGTGCAGCTTCTTTATCGCCCGCTTCAATAGCAACAATTACTTTTTTGAAGTAAGTGCGCATCATTGAACGACGGCTTGCGTTGTGCTGACGGTTTTTTTCGCTTGTGATAGCGCGTTTTTTTGCAGACTTGATGTTAGCCAAGGTTTGCTCCTAACAATCTTAAAATAAAGCTTAAATTAAAGGCCGTGGAATATGCCTGTTTCTATCATGGATGTCAATTTAAATTTAACAATCCAAGAAAAACTGCACCATATAACGAGCATCAATTTGCCGCTTTAGCAGTTAATACCGACATTGTAACAAAGCACAGACCCCCAGCCTAGTGCTTTAAAGCGATTTATAAAAAAGACTGTGGCATAATCGCCTATCTTGAGGATTTTTGAGTAGGTTTAAGGTGTCAAAAGGTTTATTTCGCTCCGGTATGATTGTTAGTTGTATGACTATGATATCGCGTATTTTAGGGCTCGTTCGAGATGCAGTCGTTGCCAATTTATTAGGCGCAAGTGCGGCGGCTGATGTTTTTTTATTTGCTAACCGTATTCCTAATTTTTTACGTCGTTTATTTGCAGAAGGTGCCTTCGCACAAGCATTTGTACCCGTGCTGAGTGAAATTAAAGAACAGCAAGGCGACGACAAGGTCAGACTTTTTGTTGCACAAGCAGCAGGCACATTAGGAACCATTTTACTGATTGTCACTATTATAGGTGTTGTTGCTTCACCCGTTATTGCAGCATTGTTTGGCACCGGTTGGTTTATAGATTGGTGGCAGGGCGGACCTAACGCCGAAAAGTTTGAACTTGCAAGTTCATTACTTAAATTTACATTCCCTTATTTGTTTTTTGTAAGCTTAGTTGCGCTTAGTGGTGCGGTAATGAACGTGTATAACCGTTTTGCTGTTGCTGCATTTACACCTGTTTTACTCAATGTTTCTATTATTACGTGTGCAATTTTTTTACATGATAAATTTAGTGTCGGGGCTTATTCTCTCGCAATTGGCGTATTTATTGGTGGCGTTGTGCAGTTATTGTTTCAACTTCCATTTTTATACCGTGCAAAAATGTTGGCGCGTCCACGCTGGGCATGGCAAGACGAAAACGTAAAAAAAGTACGTAAACTTATGCTTCCTGCTTTGTTTGGTGTATCTATTAGCCAAATTAATTTGTTGCTTGATACCATGATTGCTTCATTACTGATGACAGGCTCGATTGCATGGCTTTATTATTCAGACCGTTTAATTGAATTTCCATTGGGCTTATTTGGTATTGGTATTGCGACAGTTATTTTACCGGCGCTCTCTAGGTTACATAGCAGTAAAAAAAGTAGTGACTTTCAGCATACCCTCGACTGGGGGGTGCGCTTTGTTATATTTTTAGGCCTACCAGCAATGATAGGTCTAATGATCATCAGCCCGCTTATTATCACCGTATTGTTCGACCACGGTGCGTTTAAAGAAGACAGTGTTGATCATGTTAAAGCAGTAAGTTTAGGCGTAGTCGCATATTCAGTAGGGCTTGTAAGCTTTATGCTGATTAAAGTACTTGCTCCTGGCTTTTATGCTCGTCAAGACACAAAAACGCCGGTGCGTATTGGTATTATTACCTTAGTATTGAATATGGTATTTAATATTAT
Organism: Pseudoalteromonas sp. GW168-MNA-CIBAN-0100; assembly: GCF_040309225.1. Lineage (NCBI taxonomy): Bacteria > Pseudomonadati > Pseudomonadota > Gammaproteobacteria > Alteromonadales > Pseudoalteromonadaceae > Pseudoalteromonas > Pseudoalteromonas sp. GW168-MNA-CIBAN-0100. Next base: position 78,335 of record NZ_JBEOOL010000019.1, read on the forward strand.
GCTGGCTCCTTTTATTGGTTATTTAGGTTTAGCACTCGCTACTTCGCTATCGGCTAGTTGTAATGCATTTTTGCTATACAGGCAGCTTAAAAAAGAAAATGTGTATCAGTTTTCATCAATGAGTATGCGCTTTACACTTAAATGTGTTGTTGCAAGTATGGTTATGGGAGCTGTTACATGGTTTGTGAGCAGTTACTATTACTGGGCTACATGGGCTTTTACACAGCAGGTAGTCTTATTAATAGCACTCGTGGCTTTGGCAGGTATTAGTTACTTTGCAATGCTATTTTTGATGGGCGTTAGACTAAATACGATAAAAAGTGTAGCAATTACTGAATCAAACTAAAAAAAAGATTATAATCGGCAACTCTGCGGCTTTAATTAATTTTTAGTCGTAATTAATAACTCGCTAAACAAGGCATTAGGTGGCATGGAGTTAATTAGAGGTATACACAATATTCGCCCACACCACTTTGGTTGTGTGTTAACTATTGGTAATTTTGACGGTGTTCATTTAGGCCACTCAGAAGTATTAAAAGGCTTACTTAGTGATGCTAAAGCGCATAGTTTGTCTAGCACTGTAATGCTATTTGAACCCCAGCCACAAGAATTTTTTGCTAAAAACAATGCACCAGCACGGCTAACGCGCTTACGAGATAAGCTACGTTTGCTTAGTGATTTAGGTATTGAGCGAGTTATTTGCATTAGCTTTAATCAGCAATTTGCAAACATGCATGCTGAGCAATTTGTTAATGATATTTTGATTAAAAAGTTAGGTGTTAAAGCTCTCACTGTTGGCGATGATTTTAAGTTTGGAAAGCAGCGCCAAGGTAACTTTGACTTACTTGCTAGCATGGGCAAGCAAGCGGGCATGGACGTAAAAAGCACCGCGAGTTTTCGTCAATTAAATGCTAGAGTAAGCAGCACTTTAATACGAGATGCTTTAGCATCTGGTGACTTAGCAAGTGCTAAAATAATGCTTGGTCACGATTATGCTATTTCTGGGCGTGTTATACACGGCTGGAAAAGAGGACGTGAACTCGGTTTTAGAACGGCAAATATTGCCCTAAAACGCCAAGTGTGTCCTGTCAACGGGGTGTTTGCAGTGCAAGCAACGATTGCAGGAAAACAGATTTTTGGAGTTGCAAATGTAGGCAATAAGCCGACATTTAATGGAACTCGTGCATTATTAGAAGTTCACCTTTTTGATTTTGCACAGGATATTTACGGACAATTTATGCATGTGGAGTTAATAAAAAAACTTCGCAACGAAAAAAAATTCGAGACATTAACACGATTAACGGCGCAAATAGCAACTGATGTTGCTGCCGCTAAGCAGTGTTTTGGTTTAAATCAGGTAGCCGATAGAGACGGAATGTAGGATAAATGAGCGACTATAAACATACTTTGAACTTACCGGAAACACCGTTTCCAATGCGTGGCAATTTGGCACAACGTGAACCAAAAATGCTTAAAGCATGGTATGAAGACGACCTGTACGGTCAAATTCGCAGCGCTAAGAAAGGTAAAAAGACCTTTATTTTGCATGACGGCCCTCCGTATGCAAATGGCGATATCCATTTAGGCCACTCAGTTAATAAAATATTAAAAGACATTATTGTTAAGTCTAAAACATTATCTGACTTTGATTCACCATTAGTCCCAGGTTGGGATTGTCATGGTTTACCAATCGAGTTAATGGTTGAGAAAAAAGTAGGCAAGCCGGGCGTAAAAGTAACCGCGAGCGAGTTTCGTGAAAAATGCCGTGCATACGCTAAAAAACAAGTTGAAGGTCAAAAAGTTGATTTTAAACGTTTAGGCGTATTTGCAGATTGGGATAAGCCTTACTTAACAATGAACTTTGACTTTGAAGCGAATGCAATTCGTGTACTTGGTCGTATTATTGAAAAAGGTCATTTGCATAAAGGTGCTAAGCCTGTGCATTGGTGTACAGATTGTGGTTCTGCATTAGCAGAAGCTGAAGTTGAGTACCAAGACAAGCAATCACCAGCGATTGATGTACGTTTTACATTTGTTGATCAAGATGCTGTTGTAAGTGCATTTGATTTGGCTGATGGTCATAAAGGTGAAGGCAGTGTTGGTACTGTTATTTGGACAACAACACCGTGGACGCTTCCAGCAAACCGCGCAGTAGCTGTGCATGCCGATTTAGAATATGCATTGGTGCAGGTTGAAGATGAAGGCGTACAACAACGTCTAATTTTAGGCTCTGAGCTTGTTAAAGATGCAATGGACCGCTTTGGTTTTAATCACTTCCACGTATTAGGTTATGTAAAAGGTGCTGCACTTGAAAACTTACAAGTAGCCCATCCTTTTTATGATTTTAATGTACCCGTGATTGTTGCAGAACACGTAACGACTGACTCAGGTACCGGTGTTGTACATACAGCACCAGGGCATGGTCAAGAAGATTTCGTGGCTGGTTTAAATTACAACCTTGAAGTAGCTAACCCTGTTGGCGCTAATGGCGTTTATTTACCAGATACTGAACTTTTTGCAGGTCAGCATGTATTTAAAGCAAATGCGAGCGTAATTGAAGTATTAAAAGAGCACGGTGCATTAATGCATCATCATGCTATAACTCATAGTTACCCACATTGTTGGCGCCATAAAACACCGATTATTTTCCGTGCTACACCACAATGGTTTGTAAGTATGGATCAGGCTAACTTGCGTGAAGATTCTTTAAAAGAAATTAAAAACACGCAGTGGTTGCCAGAGTGGGGCGAAAGCCGTATTTCGAACATGGTTGAAAGCCGCCCAGATTGGTGTATATCTCGCCAACGTACTTGGGGTGTGCCAATTGCATTGTTTGCTGATAAAGATACCGGTGCACTTCATCCAAATACTCAAGAACTCATTGAGCAAGCTGCACAGCTAGTTGAAAAATCTGGTATTCAGGCATGGTACGATTTAGAACCAGCTACATTACTTGGTGAAGAAGATGCCAAGCAATACATGAAAGTGCAAGATACGCTAGATGTATGGTTTGACTCAGGTGTTTCACACGCATGTGTTGTAGACGCACGTGAAGACTTGGTTGGTCCAGCTGATTTATACCTTGAAGGTTCTGATCAACACCGTGGTTGGTTTATGTCATCAATGATGACATCAGTGGCTATTAATGGTCATGCGCCATACCGCCAAGTATTGACTCATGGTTTTACTGTTGATGAAAACGGCCGAAAAATGTCTAAGTCACTAGGCAATGTTATTTCACCACAAAATGTGATGAATAAACTAGGTGCCGACATTCTACGTTTATGGGTTGCCTCTACCGATTACACGGCAGAAATGACTGTGTCGGATGAAATATTTAAGCGCTCTGCCGATCGCTACCGCCGTATTCGTAACACTAGCCGTTACTTACTAGCTAACCTAAATGGTTTTGAGCCAAAAACTGATCAAGTTGCTGTTGATGATATGGTTGAGCTTGATAAGTGGATTGTTGGTCGTGCTGCTCAGTTGCAAGACGAAATTTTAGCCGCATACGATAGCTACCAAATGCTATTAGTAACGCAAAAGCTAATGAACTTCTGTACGGGTGAGCTTGGTTCGTTCTATTTAGACGTTATTAAAGATCGTCAGTACACAGCTAAGAGTGACAGCCATGCACGTCGTTCTTGTCAAACAGCGCTTTATCATATTGCAGAAGCAATGACGCGTTGGATGGCACCTATTATGAGCTTTACCGCACAAGAAATTTGGGAGGCTTTACCGGGTGAGCGTAGTGACTACGTATTTACATCTGTTTGGTATGATGGCTTACAAGCGCCAACAAATAGCCAATTTAGTAACGATGACTGGTTAGAAATTCTAACAGTACGCGACGAAGTAAACCGCTTATTAGAAGCTGCACGTAAAGAAGAAGTCATTGGTGCAACGCTTCAAGCAACGGTTAATTTATTTACTGGTAAAGAGCTTGCCGCTAAATTAAATGCGCTTGGTGATGAACTGCGTTTTGTATTATTAACATCGGCCGTAAATGTTTCTGAAGTTGATAGTCAGCCAGCTGATACACAACCTACCGAAATTGAAGGTTTATTCATTAGTGTTGCTGCAACAGATGCTGCTAAATGTGAGCGTTGTTGGCATTACAGCGAAGATGTAGGTGTTAACCCTGCTCATCCTGAAATTTGTGGTCGTTGTGTAAGTAATGTTGACGGCGAAGGCGAAAAGCGTCAATTCGCTTAGGAGTTATTCTTAGTGAGCAAACTAGCCCAAAAAAGTGGTTTAGTGTGGCTTTGGTTGAGTCTATTACTATTAGTAATAGACTTTGCCAGTAAAACACTTGTTGTAGGGACTATGGCTTATCAAGAGTCGATAAACTTACTCCCTGTTTTTAGTATTACTTATGTGCATAACTATGGTGCTGCTTATAGCTTTTTAAGTGAAGCGGGTGGTTGGCAGCGTTGGTTTTTAAGTGCGATTGCTATTGCTATTAGTGCTTTGCTTGTGTGGTGGCTAAAACGCTTACCTGCAACAAACAAAGTACTATGCGGTGCTTATGCACTGGTACTTGCAGGCGCTATTGGTAATTTATACGATCGTATTGCGTATGGTTATGTAATCGACTTTATTCACGTATTTTATAAAGACTCACATTTTCCTGTATTTAATATTGCTGATTGCGCTATTTGTATTGGCGCAGCATTATTGTTATTTGATGCCTTTACCGGCGAGAGTCCGAAGGAGCATAAAGCATGAGCCAAGCTGTAATTGGTGAAAACTCGCAAGTTATTTTCCATTTTTCTATTAAATTAGAAGATGGCTCTGCCGCCGATTCTACCAAGGTGCACAACAAACCTGCTAAATTAACAATGGGCGATGGCAGTTTAACGGCAAACTTCGAAAAGTGTTTATTAGGTTTAACTGCAGGCGAAAGTAAAACGTTTGAATTAGAACCTGAAGATGCGTTTGGTCAGCCAAATCCAGATAATATTTACTACGTTGACCGTAGTAAATTTGGCCCAGAAACACCAGCTAAGGTAGGTGCAATTATTGCGTTTACTCAACCAGACGGTACTGAGCTTCCTGGATTAGTTCGCGAAGTGCAAGGTGAGTCGGTAACGATTGATTTTAATCACCCTTTATCTGGCCAACGTTTAACGTTTGAAGTTGATATTATTGAGGTGGAAGGTTAATGGAAATATTACTAGCTAATCCACGCGGCTTTTGCGCTGGTGTTGACCGTGCTATTAGTATTGTTGAGCGCGCCCTAGATATTTTTGAAAAGCCAATTTATGTGCGCCACGAAGTAGTACATAACCGCTATGTGGTTGATGGATTAAAAAGTCGTGGTGCGGTATTTGTTGAAGAGCTTGATCAAGTACCTGACGACAGCATTGTTATTTTTAGTGCACATGGTGTTTCGCAAGCTGTTCGCTCAGAGGCTAAACGTCGTGATTTAAAAGTATTTGATGCAACGTGTCCGCTTGTAACTAAAGTACATATGGAAGTTACACGTGCGAGTCGTAAAGGTATTGAGTGTATTTTAATTGGACACCATGGCCACCCTGAAGTAGAGGGAACAATGGGACAATATGATAACTCAGCCGGTGGCATTTATCTTGTTGAAACCGTTGATGATGTTGTTGCGCTTAATGTAAAAAATGCTGAAAATCTTTTTTATTGCAGCCAAACAACACTCTCAGTTGATGACACAGCAGATGTTATTGATGCACTACGCAATAAGTTTCCATCAATTGACGGACCTCGTAAAGATGACATTTGTTATGCAACGCAAAATCGTCAAGACGCTGTTCGTGACTTAGCTGATAAAGTTGATGTGCTATTAGTTGTTGGCGCTAAAAATAGCTCTAACTCTAATCGCTTACGTGAACTTGCAGATAAAATGGGCACAGTTGCTTATTTAATTGATGACGCAACTGATGTACAAGAGCAGTGGGTTTCAGGCTCTAAATCAGTTGGTGTAACTGCGGGTGCATCTGCGCCAGAAGTACTTGTACAACAAGTAATAAGCCGATTAAAAGAGCTAGGTGGCACACAGGTTGTTGAGAACCCAGGTGAAGTAGAAAATATAGTATTTGCTGTTCCTGTAGAGCTACGTTAATTTAAATATATTAAACATTTAGATTAAAGGAGAGTCGTTATGAGCAAGTCACTTCAAAATGATGGTTTGCTTTTTTCGGCTCTTTTTAATGAACGAGGCGTATTAGCCACGCTTATTGTTTCTCAAGTTATTGCTATTGTTTTAGCTTTTGCACCTAATGTAGAAGGAGATATTTGGCTACGACTTGGGATCATTAGTTTGTTTATGCATTTAATTGTTTTAGTCGGTACCTCTTCTTTATACTTCTGTAGATTTTTCTTACAAAAACGTACTCAAACTTTTCAATTAAGTCTATTTTTTGCCTTTTTTTTATTATCTACCTGTATTTTTAGTATTTTATTTTCTCATTTTGCTTTTGATATAGATGATACAAATAACTTAATTTATTTCACACTTCGCAATTGCATTATAGTGGCTTTGCTGGCTGCTTTATTCGTCCAGTTTTTATTAATTCATTTTGAAAAAGAGCAGCAAACTAAAGCACTTTCTCGTGCAGAGCTTGATGCCCTACAAGCTAGAATACGTCCTCATTTTTTATATAATAGTTTAAACACTGCTGCAGAGCTTACTCATCATGATGCCGATGCGGCAGAACAGGCTATTTTAGCATTAGCCGCATTATCGCAGGCTGCAATGCACTCGGGGAAGAATGTATCTCTTGAAGATGAAATAACGTTGAGTAAGCAATATATCGCACTTGAAACGTGGCGTTTTGGTAATCGCTTAAGAGTTGATTGGCAAATACCTAATGAACTACCCGCATTGAGTATTCCTTGCTTAACCCTGCAGCCATTAATTGAAAATGCGGTATGCCACGGCGTTGAAACAAGTGAGCATGGTGCAGAAATAAAAGTAGAGCTACATATCACTACCGGCTATATAACCATGATTGTTTCTAACCCTATAACAATTTCTAATGCTCAAACTAGGCCTAATAACGGAATGGCGCTTGAAAATATTCGCCAGCGATTAAATATTTATTATAAAAATAAAGCGCAGCTAACAATTACTAATAAAAATGATGTGTTTAGGGTCAAGGTCGTTATCCCTAAGCTAATTGAGGGCAGTGTATGAATGTGCTCATTGTTGATGATGAACCTCTTGCGAGATCTCGCTTAATCCGTTTGTTGGCACATGATAAAAGCATAGTTGTACAAGGTGAGGCAAGTAATGGTAAGGAAGCTCTAGTACTTGCTAAAAAGCAAACGCCTGATTTGATTTTTTTAGATGTTGATATGCCTGGTATGAATGGTTTACAAGTTGCTAATGAGCTCAATAGTCTAACTCTACCTCCTGCTATTGTTTTTATAACTGCCCACCCTGAGCATGCCTTCGATGCTTTACAATTAAGCGCTGCAGGTTATTTAGTTAAACCTATTTCAGAGCAATCACTGCAGAAGGTACTTAAGCAAGTAGGCCGTTTAAATAAAGTACATATTCAAAAACAACAAAATGTAAAAGTATCTTATCAGTTAGCGGGTACTCTACGTAGTGTTGATATAAATGATGTTTTGTATTTTAGTGCCGAAGAAAAGTATACCAAAATGATATTCTCGGGTGGAGAAGCTTTACTGGAGCAAAGCCTAAAGCAATTAGAGCTGCAATATCCCGCATATGTTTTACGAATTCACCGCAATACTTTAGTGAATAAACAAAAAGTAATAGCCTTGCATTCAAAAGGGAATGGCAATCATATGATTGAGCTACAAGGGTGCAGTGAGTTATTGCCAGTGAGCCGCCGCGAGCTTAAATTAGTTAAAAATACGCTTTAGACTTATTTCGCAATTAAGTTGCCTCTGACTTAAATGCATTTACGCTTAATTACTACTGTTTTGTTGAATGAGCCGATTTAATTAACCGTTTATCAACAAATATAACCGCTTGTCTTAGTCCTCATTGATTCCTCAAATAAATAGCATAAACTTATAATCAGATAATTTTTATTTGGTTCTACTATGCAGTCATCTCAAACAAAAGTGCAAAGAGGCTTCACTCTAATTGAAGTGTTAATTGCATTTATTATTCTTAGTTTTGGCCTTTTAGGCGCAGTTGCCCTGCAAGCAAAAGCAAAGCAAGCAAGCTTTGATTCTATGCAACGTGCTGCTGCAGTTGCACTTGGTAATGATATTGTGCAGCGTATCCGTGCTAACGATACCCCTCAAATAGCCGGACTGTACACACAAACATTTGATAGTGAAACTGCAACGACAACCTCGCAAACGTGCTTTACAAATACTTGTAGCGCAGCGCAAGTTGCGGCCTTAGATCTTGAGCAGTGGAAAAGGGCTATAAGAGCTCGAGAAAATACGGGGTCTTTAGATGGTGCTACCGTATGTATTGCACCTACAGCAGTTGCTGGCTCGGGTGGTAAGGCATTTAATTTAGAAGTAATTGTTTCGTGGCAAGGTCGACAAGAGTTTAATGCAAATGATGCTACTGGCGCAATAAAGTGTGGAACGGCTGACAAAAAGCGCCGCTTAGTTGTTTTAACTAGTTACATTTACCTTAGGAGCTAACATGAAGCAAAAAGGTTTTACACTTGTAGAAATGATGATTTCATTATTTATTGGTGGATTAATACTAGGTGGCGTTATGTTCACCTATATAGGTATGAAAGTAACCACTAAAGATACGATGACTATTGGTGAACTTCAAGAATCAGGGCGCCTTGCAATTAACATAATGCAACGTGATATTGAACAAATTGGCTTTTGGGGAACTTATTATGACGATTCGTTCACTGCAGTAAATACAGATACACTAGCAAACCCTGGAACAGACTGCTTTGAAGGGTTAAATAATGGGAGTTTTCCTGATTTTGCTACAGCTAGTAATTTTAGAACTATTTACGCAAAGGTTGCTGGAGAATCAAAAGAGCTTAACTGCCTAAATAATCCGATTAAAAGCACTGACATTATTCAATTAAAATTTTTACAAGGTAAGAGCTTAACAGTTAATACAGTAACTAATGAGACTCAGGCTGATGAAAACTACTTTGTAGCTGAGCAAGAGAAAGCTCAATTTTTCCGTGGAACGGTTAACGCTGCGACTCTTAATGTTAATGCAACCGTTTGGCCTTACAGCCATCATGTTTATTATCTATCAGAACAAACTTATAAAGTTAATAATAAAAATTTAACTGTACCTGCATTAATGAGAAAGCGCCTGGTTGGTGGAAGCATCAACACAGAAACTATTATGGAAGGTGTTGAGAACATGCGGTTTGTTTTTGGTCTTGATACTAACAGTGATAATCGTGTAGATACCTACCGAAGTATTCAAGATATGAAGTATACAGATTGGGAAAATCGTAAAGGTATTTTAACTGTTCAGGTTTTTTTATTAATACGCGCATTGCAGCCAGACCCGGGAGTTAAAATTAAAAACCAAACTTATACATTAGGTGAGGATGAAGATAAGCGTGTATTAACATTTACCGATAATTTCAGACGCACGGTGTTTACTACTACTATTCGATTAAATAATGTTGGATCAAATTTATGGCGTATTTAAAACAATCACAAAAAAAACAGCAAGGTGTAGTTCTAATTACAGCTTTAATAATGGTTATTGCAGTGACCGGTATTGCTGTAACGCTTATGAGCAGTAGTAGTATTGATATTAAAATTACCAATGCAGCACAAGAGCGCGAAGTGGCCGAAAATGAACTCATTGGTGAAGTGCAGCGCATGATCTCTGATGAGGCAAATCAAGGCGCTAATAATCAGTTCTTCCTGACTCCCGATGAAGTAACTGCAATCGCGGATGGTGATGATAAAGGTATGGTGATTGCAAATCATGCAGATATGCAAAGCAAAATGACTAACCTGAACAAGGGGGCGTTAGATTTAGAATGTCCTCGACGCTTTAATTTTACTGCAGGTATATCGTGCAATATGTTACAGGTTGCCACAACAATAGAATATGGATCTAAAAGTAAACATGAACTAACTATTGTTACAGGTATAGCACAAGAAATGGCCAGCGTAAGCAAGGGGATTTAAGATGAAATTTAAATTAAACAAAGTGTTAGCCTCTTTGCTTGGCTTAACAATAAGTATGTCGGTATTCGCTGAGGATATTGAGCTTTATGTAAATCATGATGTAGAGACAGACGAAAATCCAAGAGTGTTAATGATATTTGATACCTCTGGGAGTATGGCCTGGGATGTTGTAGATGGAGGCCAGTGTTATCGTCGATATCAAAATGGACAGTTTTATACATCAGATTGTTTTAAAAGTCAGACTTACTTTAGTTACACACAGCAATGTTACAAGTCTGTAAACGGATATGCACAAGCTGTTTGTGAAGATAGCCGCTTATTAGTAGCAAAAAACGCTGTTAGCCAACTTATTACCGATAATGATGATATTGATTTTGGTTTAATGAGATTTAGAGAAAGTTCAGGTGGCTATGTACTAGCAAGGCTTGGTGCTAACAAAAACACTTTACTTAATGAAGTTGACGATTTGCCTGCAAGTGGTGCAACTCCTTTAACTGAAACATTATGGGAGGCGTATAGGTATATTACTGGGCAAAGCCTTTATTATGGGTATGGTATTAACAGCAGAGATAAAGCAGCCGATGCTAATGGAACTTATAAGTCACCATTTAAAAAGGAATCAGGAGATCCTCTCAGGTGCGATAACTCAATTAATATTATTTTGATGACTGATGGAGACCCTACTAACGATGATGGTCGTGATGATCAGATTAAAAGTGTACATAATAATTTATTTAATGATTCAATCCCTTTTGTGAGCGGTGATTATTCTAATAGCTATTTAGTTGCTCTATCAAAAATAATACATGGAACAAATAATACAAAAGTAGATTTATACTCTGATACAAGTGATGTGCTAGATACTGGTAGAGTTTTTACCATTGGCTTTGGCACAGGAATGAGCGAGGGCGGTATCGACTTACTAGAGAAAGCTGCATCAGTTGGTGGAGGCCAGTACTTAGAGGCGCGAACTTCAGAAGCTTTATCTGAAGCATTAAAAAATACTATTTCAAGAATTAGAGAAGTAAATGATAGTTTTTCATCGCCTTCAGTTGCGAGTAATAATGTAGATCAAACTCGTAGCCGGGATGCTGTTTATTTTGCCATGTTTTACCCTGAAACCGGTGCTCGTTGGCGTGGAAACTTAAAAAAACTGAAAGTATCAGGGAATCAAATTGTTGATTCAAAAGGATTGTCGGCACTTGATGAGAATGGCTTAATTGACGAAAATGCAGAAACATTTTGGTTGCCAAGTGGGGAGCCAGCGGATGGTAACTTAGTTGCACAAGGTGGTGTGAACCTTCATTTAACGACATTAGATTCAGATAGCCGTAATTTATACACTGACAATCAGGGAGCTATAGTAAATTTTAATACCTCAGTTGTGAGTGATATTCTCAATTTAGTCGATAACAATCCGCTAAGCTTATCGAGTAATGATATCAAATGGGCAATGGGTATAGACGTTGATGATGAAGATGGCGATGGGTCTAGCGTTGATCAGCGCAAAGATATTTTTGGTGACCCTCTGCATTCTAAACCTGTTGCAATCGATTATGGTAATGATGATATTCGAGTTTTGATAGGAACTAATGCAGGCTTTTTGCATATGTTCAAGGATTCTGATGATAGCGTAAGTGAAAGTTGGGCATTTATACCGTCTGCTTTATACAACATTATTAAACCTCTACGTGAAAATCAAGCCGATACGAAAGTATATGGTGTGGATGGTCCTATTAGTATTTATTTTGATAATAAAAACTTAAATAGTGATGGTTTAAATGACGGTATTATTGATGCGAGTGGCGACGATAAAGTGTGGGCTTTTGCGGGGATGCGTCGCGGTGGTAAAAATTACTACGGACTTGATATAACAAATCCGAACATACCGAAAAAATTATGGGACGCTCCAATCGAAGGTGGTAAAGGTGATTTTAAAGAGCTTGCACAAACCTGGTCAAAGCCACAAATAGCCTACATTAAAGCATTTGGGGATAAACCCTTATTAGTTTTTGGTGCTGGTTATGATACTAATAAAGACGCAGCTATCCGTAGTGAAGATAGTACAGGGCGAGGTATCTATATTGTTGAAGCCGAAACAGGTAAAAGAGTATGGGCATTAACACCCGATATTAATGGCTTTAAAGGTAAGCATAGTATTGCTGCAGATATAACCACGCTTGACTCTGATTATGATGGATATATAGACCGAATTTATGCGGCAGATACAGGTGGAGATATTTGGCGTATAGATATGCCAGGGACTAGTACTAGTACTAGTGAATTTAGTCACTTTAAATTAGCTGAGCTTGGTAGTAATAAAGCAACTGAGGATCGACGCTTTTTTTATAAACCACTCGTTGCACGAACCATTTATAGTAAAGTAAGCGAGACAACAGTTGATGGTAGTACCGTTATAACACGCTTAGATACACCGTATGATGCGATAGTTATTGGTAGCGGTAACCGCTCAAAACCAACCGGCACCAATGAGAAAGATCAATTGTTTATGATCAGAGATGAAAATACGGTTACTAAATCGTATAAAACGAATGCACCAGATACTATTGTGCCTGCTGATTTAATGCAAATGAACTCAGATCCATTTGGTAATGCCCTAGATGACGTTGATGATTTTGTTGACTTAGAAGTAGACTTGGCTAAATTTAATGGCTGGAGATATGAGTTAGGAACGGGTGAAAAGTCGCTAGCTGCTGCCACAGTTGTTGGAGGTGTTGCCTATTTTACAAGCTTCACACCTGCATCAGATACATCGACTGAAAATCAATGTTCGCTAAGTGGTGGTGGCGGTTCTTTATATGCTTTTCACTTACATTACGGTACTAAGGTGTATGACGACCTTAAATTTACAACCAGCTATGATGTACCAGACACACCTCAGTTATACTTTGGTGAAAGCCCTTCATGTGTAGATGGTAATGGCGATGGTAAATGTGATGACAACCCAACAGTTGACGTAATACAAGAAAGTCAGTTTTATTTAATTGGGCCTGGTATTAAAGGTGAAAATGCGGAAAATCCAATGAAACCTGTAGAAATAAAAGGTCCTGGTTTAACTGTTGTTGATGGTAAAGTTGTGTTGGTTAATGACAATGCAGTAGGGTTTGGCTTTAAAACCCAACAAACATATATCTATAAACGTGAAGAAAATGACGAAGTTAATAATTAAGGAAATTAGATGAAAAAACAACACGGGTTTACCTTAATTGAGCTGATGATAGCCGTTGCTATCGTCGGCATACTCGCTTCAATTGCGCTGCCTAACTATACTGAATATGTAAAGCGTGCTTCGCGCGCTGAAGCTGCTGCAGCATTATTAGATGCAGCAAACAAGGAAGAGCAATATTTTGTCGATAATAGGGAATATACAGAGACATTTACTGATTTAGGATTGCAAAGTAAAACCGAAAATGGCCATTTTGAGCTATCCATAAAGGTAGTCGATAGCAATACCTTCACTATTACAGCTAAACCTATAGACGGTGCTGTAAAAGGCGATAATGATTGTAAAGAGCTTACAATTACTGACACAGGCCTCAAAGGTGCAAAAGGGTCTAAAGGAGACTCAGATGTTGACTATTGCTGGGGCCGATAGCCTAGATTACTTCTTCTGACACTTATCAGTTGATTTGATGCGAATTCTACCCGTTTGACTTACAGATAAAGCCAATCCTTCGAGATTGGCTTTATCGCTATTGGGGCAATATATAAAAGTCCCATTTTGAAAACCATTTAAAGAACCATCTGGACGAAATGTAATGGCGTTGCGCGGATACTCTAAAGTATCAGCATCATGAACATCCTCGAAAGTGCTTAAGAGTAACTCATCATCATCGAGAGTCGTTGATTTATCTTTGTCGATAAATAGTGACATTTGACCATCCCACTCGTCCTTTGTGCATTGACTGCCTTTTAGTGCGCAAAGCGTGACGTAAGTACCATTTTCAATTGCGTAAAGACGGCCATAATTTATATTTCGGTGTAGTAGATTCACATGGTTATCTAATCGGTTTTTAGCCAAGAAGTCTGGATAAAACCACATCGATAATTGACTGATTACACTGACAACAGCAATTGAAACCATTAATTCAAGAAGTGTCACTCCCTTGTTTTTTGATATTGATAATCTCATCCTTGAAGACCTGAGTTAATAAATGATTAACTCAGTCTAGTAAATGATACAAATATGACAAGATTAATTTGTATGTTTTTTAACCGCAAGTCTGAGCTGTATCACCAGTATAAAAAGAAGTACCAGATTGAGATACTGTTAAAGCTTTGTTATTTTCATTATCACTATTAGGGCAATAGATAAAGTCTCCCGGATTTGTTGTAATACGACCACTGGTATTAAAACGAAGACTTGTCTCGTTACCACTATAACTAAGGCTATCAGTTGCAGGAATATCTTCTATAACTCTCAACAAGGCATCGTTAGCTACGTTATAACTTCCATTGTTATCAGCATCAACAAAAACAACAATGATTTTATTCGTGTCCCATTCTGGTTCACATTCAAACTCATCTTTAGCTTGTTTAATAGCGCCTTCTTGTGCGGGACATAAAATAACTATTTCATCCGTACTTGCCGCTTGAGAGCGTGCATAAGTAATACTTCTTTTTAATTCCAACAAAAAATTCTCAGCTCTATTTTCTTCTAGCATATCGCTGCTATTCCAGATCGCAATGGATGCAATGATCCCAACGATAGCAACGGTTACCATGAGTTCTAAAAGAGTGAATCCGTTTTGTTTATTTTTCATATTAATCTCATTTACTGCTAGTCATTTAAGTATCGCTATTTTTATACAATAAATTATACCATGATCGGTTGTTTTATCACCGTAATTCAATCGCTTTGTTTGCTATGAGCATCATGATTGTCTAAAATCGAGGCAACTGGAGCTTTCAAAAGTAATTAATATGAAAAAAATAGAAGCAATTATCAAACCTTTTAAGTTAGACGATGTGCGTGAAGCATTGTCTGATGTAGGTATTACAGGTATGACGGTAAGCGAAGTTAAAGGCTTTGGACGTCAAAAAGGTCACACTGAGTTATATCGTGGCGCAGAGTATATGGTTGATTTTTTACCTAAAGTAAAACTTGATATTGTATTGACTGATGAAGATGTAGACCGTGCAATTGAAGTTATTGTAAAAACGGCACAAACAGGAAAAATCGGTGACGGTAAAATATTTGTCACTGATGTTGAGCGTGTAATACGTATTCGTACTGCTGAGGAAGATGAAGAGGCGATTTAAGATTTTCTTCTACGCAGTAAAAAGGCGCTTACTAAGCTGTCTCTTATACACAAATCCCTGCTAAGAAATTAGCGGGGATTTTTTTGAACTAAATCTCAATGTCATGATCAGATCTTCAAATCTTGTTTGAGGGCACATTATGATTAACGAACATACTCATTGGGCAAAACAACAATTCGG
>NZ_JBEOOL010000020.1:0-90841 GCF_040309225.1 Pseudoalteromonas sp. GW168-MNA-CIBAN-0100
CAGTAGTGAAACGAAACAGCGCCGATGATAGTGTAGCATTTGCTATGTGAAAGTAGGACATTACCAGGCTTCAAATTGTAGAAAGCCCGAATCTAACGATTCGGGCTTTTTTACGTCTGCAGAAAAGTGAAATGCGCGCAATTAACACACTCACATCAACACGCATCACGTAGGTCGGGCGAGCGCAGCGATTCCTGAGGCTAAAATCACAACAAAATCCCTCAATATCTTAGTCGGCCAATACAGTAGCATTTACTACGTGACTCTCCACCGCTGTGGGCACTATGACATTACACAAGCTTCAAATTGTAGAAAGCCCGAATTTAACGATTCGGGCTTTTTTACGTCTGCAAAAAAGTGATTCAGGGATTCCTCTATAGTGGAGTGTCTCTTAGTGAATAATTCACTTAATTTAACGAGTTAAAGTGCTCGCTGATGCGAGCGTAGCGACTCCCGACGCTAAAATCACATCGAGAATAGCTACAGTGTTCTTATTTCACGAGCTGGGTTACCTGCTACTACAGTATTAGGCATTACATTTTTAGTAACCACAGCACCCGCACCCACAATACTATTTTCACCAATGCTTACACCCGCTAAAATAATTACACTTGCGCCAACCCATATGTTATTGCCTAACGCGATAGGCGCTGCAAAGTTTTCCTTATTAAGCTTTTTTGCTGGATTAGTAGCATGTGACACAGCTAAAAGCTGAACGTTCGGGCCTATTAAGCAGTCATCACCCATGGTGATTAAGTAATTGGCCAGTGGCTAGTTGAGGTGTAATTAATATTTATAAAAGTAGGATTGTTAATGAAGGCTGAGATATTTAGTCGTTAATCGCTATTTAGAAGTTTTACCTAGTTGTCTTGTTCTAAATTTTATATAGATACTTCTAATAAAGTACTTAAGAAAACTGTACTATTACAGGTGTTTTAAAATAACTATAACGAGAAACATATGAAATTATTAACTGCAGCAACTTTAATAGTTGCTTCATCGACAGCTTTTGCAAGCCCTGCACCGTTAGTGTCTATTCCTACTCATGATGCCTTTTTTAATAGTATTGCAGCGCATTGCGGTAAAGCTTTTGAAGGTGAAGTAGCGGTAGATAACGCGAAAGGGCCAAGCTCATTTACAGATAAAAAGCTGGTTATGCATGTACGTAAATGTACCGACACTGAGTTACAAGTTCCGTTTCATGTTGGTGATGATGCATCACGTACGTGGATAATTACTAAAACGGGCAGCGGCTTGAGCTTAAAGCACGATCATCGCCATAAAGATGGCACTAACGACGTATCAACTATGTATGGTGGTCACACTCTTGATGCTGGGTTTGCGCAAATGCAGTCGTTTCCAGCAGACCAATACTCTAAAGAGTTATTCGTAAAACAAGGCATTGCACAGTCTGTAGGTAATACATGGCAAATGTATATTTACTCAGAAGTATTTACTTATCGATTAATTCGCCAAGGACGTGAGTTTAAGGTGGATTTTGATTTAACTAAACCGATTACTCCACCATCAGCACCTTGGGGTTATAAAGACTAAGGTTACTTACCCTTGTTTGTATCTTCTTTAGTTTCGCATTGTAGTAAAACACTTAAATCTGGTTGGTAAGCACGTGGTTTTGTTGGAAAGCGCTCGTACTCTTGCACGCCTTCAAGTATTTTCAACATAAAGGTATTGCCGCGGCATAGACGGTCAGCATGGCGTAATAAAAATACACTTTGATTGGTAAAGTGTTTGTAATCGTCTGACTGGATTTCTATTTTATAGTTGTCTTCGCCAATTTTTGTTTGGTAGTAATGCACTTTGTTGTCAAAGTCGTAGAGCTTCTCTGTTTCGGCTTTTTCAGCAAGTGCAGTATTTGCACTTGAAAGGGCCACCAGTGTAGCGCCTATAAATAAGCGTGGTGCGTTTATTCCTTTCATAAAATATATCCTTTAATTTGCGAACTTTATACCCATTAATAAAAGTAATAAGGTCGATTTCTTTACGTATTAGTCTAACACCCAAAAAGGGAAAGTGTGATGTTCAAACAAATAAAACAACTTTTTGCTGTATTCGATGAACAGCAGCCAAGTATGCAAGAGCACGATTTAAAAACAGCTGTTGCTGCATTATTAATTGAAGTTATGCGTGCAGATACCAAGCTTGAACATGATGAACAACGAACCCTGACTGTAACCTTAAAAAAGTATTTTAATTTAACAGATATTGAGGTTAATGAGCTTACTAATAACGCGGAAAGTAGCTTAGATGATTCGATAGATTACTTTCAGTTTTCAAAACAGATTAATGAGCATTGCAGCGCGGCGCAGCGAATAGAAATAATAGAATTATTATGGCGCTTAGCGTATGCCGATGGAGAAATAGATCCCCAAGAAGACTACGTAATACGTAAAGTAGCAGGGCTTTTATATGTAACGCATACCGATTTTATCGCCGCAAAACTCGCGGCGACAAAGTAATTAGTTATTTAGGCGTGCAAGTTATCTTAACTTACTTGCAACGCTTACTAACTGATGAGCAAGCGCCGATACTCGCTCTGCAGTAACAGGTTCATTAATTTGCCCATTTTCATCAAACAATGTGTGTACAGCGGGTACTGCAAGTTGATCGGCAAGCACTAACGATCCAATACCACTTAATATATCACGTACATGATTTAAACCGCGTAACCCACCAAGTCCACCTGGTGATGCTGAAAACAGCGCCACTACTTTATTACGAAAAGCAGGAACAGCACCTTGCTCTGTGCGCGATGCCCAATCAATCGCATTTTTAAGTGCTGCAGTTATAGAGCCGTTGTACTCTGGGCTTGCTAGTAAAATACCGTCAGCTGCACGTAGCTTGTCTTTTAAAAGCTGTACATCGCTTGGTGTACCTTGCGCTTCAATATCTTCGTTAAATAGTGGGATGTTTAATTCGTTTAGTTTTATTACTTCTACTTCAGCACCTGTTTGTAGAGCAAAACGTGCTGCCTCATTAATAATTTTTTGATTAAAGCTTTCTTGTCGAAGACTTCCTGCTAGGGCGATAATTTTTGGTGCTGACATGCTAGTGACCTTTTAGTGTTTAAACTTACAACGCTAATGTAGCAAAATTTTACTTGTAGAAAACCCCAATAAACGCAACACTTATGTGCGTAAATGCACATAAGTATAAGGTAAACAGCATGGCGATAAAATTTGAAGATTGGCAAGACGTTAAAGTAGCGTTTGAAGTAGCACGATTAGGCACGTTAACGGCGGCAGCAGAAGAGCTTAATGTGCACCACAGCACAGTACTTAGGCGAATTAATAATCTTGAAAAAAACTTAAATGCACGCCTTTTTCATCGCCATGCCCGTGGTTACAAGGTTACTGAAATTGGCACCAAGTTATTTGCAACAGCACAAACTATCCATAGCTCCTTAGAGCAGTTACATAACGATATAGCAGCAGCCGATAGCACCCTTAGAGGGAGTTTATTACTAACGACGGTAAGTGGTTTTATGGATGTACTTGGTGATGTATGTGAGCAATTTCAGGCGCTACATCCACAAGTGCAGTTAGAAGTTATTTTAGAACAAAAAAGATTAAGGCTCGATCACGGACAAGCACATATTGCAGTGCGTGCAGGCCCAAGACCTGATGAGGGCGATTATATTGCTCAGCATTTGGCGCAGCTTTCATCGGGTTTATACGCTAATAAACGTTACATTAATAAATACGGCATGCCTAGATTATTAAGTGATTTACAACAACATAATTTTGTATCGGGTGTGGCGGGTTTTAATGCCCGCGTGCCTTATTTTGCATGGGCAGATGAACATATTCCTGCATCGCAAATTAAGCTGCGAGTATCTGAAACCGCAGAAGCGACTCGTGCAATAATTAAAGGGCTTGGCATTGGCGGATTACAGCATGACGTAGCGGCGCAATATTCTGATTTAGTACCTATATTACACAGTGAGTTAAGCTGGCCTACCGATGTGTGGTTAGTCACGCATCACTTAGTGCATCGCACTGCTAAAGTACAAGCTTTTGCAGGGTTGTTAAAAACACACTTTAGTAAGTTAGCTGCTAATCAATAGTTTTAGCAGCATTTTAGCTGTGTTTTAAATGATTATAGTGTTTTTTTTACTTCTATGCCTAGGCGTTTAGCCAAGCGTACTAAGTTAGCTCTATCTAATTCAAGTACTCTTGCTGCTGCTGACCAGTTGTAGTTATGCTTCTTTAATTGCTCGGTAATTACGTTGTATTGCAACGATTCTACAGCTTGCTTTAAAGGTTGGTTGATTAAGGTGTTGGTTGTACTTTGACTTGCTACTAGAGAGTTTTGCGGCGCACTCGGGGTTAAATCACAGTGCTCGCTTGTAATGGTTATTATTGGATTTTGCCATTGGCTTTGTTTTGCTTTTAGGGCGCTGCGACTAATAACATGTTCAAGCTCGCGAACGTTACCTGGCCAGTTGTACTGATTAAGCAGTACTTGCGCTTCAGGGCTTAGTTTTAATTGTTTTATCCCTAATTTACGGGCTGTTTGCTCAATAAAATAACCAGCTAAGAGTGTTATGTCGTGCTCGCGTTTACTAAGTGGTGGCACAGTAATAGGGTAGACACTGAGGCGATGGTATAAATCGGCTCTAAAGCGACCTTGAGCTACTTCTTCTTTTAAATTTCTGTTGGTTGCGGCAACGACGCGTACATCTACGTACTTTGGTGTGTCTTCTCCTACCGTTTGTATTTCGCCGCTTTGTAGCACTCGTAATAATTTACTTTGCATGGCAAGGGGCAGTTCGCCAATTTCATCTAAAAATAACGTGCCGCCATCAGCTAATTGAAATTTACCTTGGCGCGAATTTTGTGCGCCTGTAAAAGCCCCTTTCGCATGACCAAAAAATTCACTTTCAGCAAGATTTTCAGGAAGCGATGCACAATTTAAGTGAATAAGCGGTTGATCTTTGCGAGCTGAATTTAAGTGAATATTACGCGCAACAAGTTCTTTCCCTACCCCTGTTTCACCTAATATAAGCACGCTAAAATTAGATGCTGCAACGAGTTTAATTTCGTTTTTAAGTGTTTGCATTAGCGGACTTTGACCAATAATTTCACCGCCGTCCCGTGTTAACGCTTCACGATTTAGTTCTTGCACTAATGCACTTGAGTGCTGTGCATGCTGTTTGTAATGGGCAAGCTCTAAAGCTGTTTTAAAGTGCGCACTACACAGCGTTTGTAAGGTATTGAGTGTATCAGCGCTTATGCTGTTAAATGCATTGGCGTTAAGGCTATCAAACGTAAGTACGCCAAGTAGCGCGTTTTTATCATAAAGAGGTAAGCCTAAACATGCATGTACCGGTATGTCGCCGGTTTTAGCTAATAGTAATCCGTCGTATGGATCGGGTAGCGGGCAGTCGTGCGCAAATTGTAGCGCGAGTGTGCTTTTGCAAATAGCTTCTAGGCGAGGGTGTTCTACTATTTTAAATCGTCTGCCAAGGCTGTCGGACATTAACCCTTTAATTGCCAGTGGTTTTAATTGCTCGCCCTGAAGCACTAATAACGCACTTGCATCACTAGGAATCACCCGCTCAACCGTTGCTAGTAATTGATCAAAGCTATGCTCGTGTAGTGTACTTTGAGCAAGCTCTAGAGCAACTTGTGTAAGGTTGAATTGCTGATTCATGTCAAAATGACCTATTCGAGTTTTTATGAGTTAATTTATAGTAGGTCATAAAGACTCATACTGTAAAGTGGTTTAATTTAACTTATTGAATTTAATTAATTAAATTTGTTGGCACAGTATGTGTAATAGCTAAGTAACGTAGTTAGTTACAGAGATCGCCATGAACACACTAATGCTGAATAATTTAAATAATCAAACACAGTTTAGTTCACTATACGAAACAGTATTATTTGCTGCCAATACTGCATTAGCTGTGAGTTTAGTGTGTATTACGGCAAGTATTTTAATTAGCTACCCGTTTGCTGAGTACTTTTCCATGGCGGTGCAAGTATCAGCTCATATTGGGACTATTGTTATTGCTGCTATTTTAAAAGTAAGTTACGTACTGCGCTGTGTTGCACAACATGGTTTAGGGCAGGAGGTACGATAATGCGCCCTATAAACTTAACTGAGCCAATGCCAGCACGCGTTGCTATTCATCAAGTATCTCAATGGCCATTATGGATGCTCGCTTTTAGACCTTTCTTTTTAGGCGGTGGCTTATTGGCATTTTTGTCGGTGGGGTATTGGCTACTTATTTTAACAGGCCATGCAAGTTGGCACTCATCGATACCTGCGACATTATGGCACGCGCACGAAATGCTGTTTGGCTTTGCAGGAGTTGTAGCTGTTGGCTTTTTACTTACCGCTGCACAAACATGGACAGGCGTACCGAGCATAAGTGGGAAAGCCCTTATGTGGCTTACGTTTATATGGCTTGCAGCGCGCTTAGCCTTTTTTGTGATATTGCCTGATATTGCTCATTTTAATTTATATGCTGCACTTACATTACAAGTTATTTGGTGGCTAGGCGCCATAGCAGTACTGGCTAATATGTTATTAAAAGCCAATAGCAAAAGTAACTATCCGTTTTTAGCTATTTTAGCTGTGCTTTGTGGGCTCAATGTATTGTATTTAATACTTGTTTTAAAACAAAACATGCAGCTTGCACTTGGTGTGGTTGATACCGCAGTACTGGTAATTACTTTACTAGTTGGCATTGTTGCGGGTCGCGTTCTACCATTTTTTACCGCTAAAGGTCTAGGTTTAACCGCACAAGTTCGCACTCCTAAAATAGATAAAGCGGTGATGTATTTATCTATTTTGGCTATCACTTTATTTTTCATCAACAAGTTGTTTTTGAACACGATTAATCCTGCGTTAGTTGTTGCAACTGTTGCTGCGCTTCACCTGCTTAGGGCTGGTTTTTGGTGGGATAGCAAGGTATTGAGAGTGCCGTTGTTATGGTCTTTACATTTTTCCTACTTAGCGTTAGGCGTAGGGTTAATGATGGTTGCATTTAGCTTTTATAGCAGTGCAATACAATTTAAAGATGCGCTGCACTTAATCACTATTGGCACAATAGGTATGATGATTTTAGCAATGATGACGCGTGTATCACATGGTCATACAGGGCGTACACTCGCTATTCCTCATTACATGGCTGTTGCTTTTGCGTTTTTGCTTGTGGCCGCTATTACTCGTTCATTACTCCCTTTTATTATTGGGCCTCACCTTGCTTGGCAAATAAGTGCTTTGCTGTGGTTAGTGGCTTTTTCATTATTTTTAATTCACTGCACACCTATATTAACGCGGCGTCGTGTTGATGGGCGTCGTGGTTAGTTCATCCATAGGAAACACATATGTTATCTGATAAAACCATTGAGATTGTAAAAAGCACAGTTCCGTTATTAGCAGAGGCGGGTACGGTTGTTACCGATCATTTTTATAAGCGTTTATTTAGCCATAATCCTGAGCTTAAAAATATTTTTAATATGGCGAATCAAGATACAGGTCGTCAGCAATTTGCACTTTTTAATGCATTGGCTGCGTATGCACAAAATATTGATAATTTAGCCGTATTAAAAGAAGCGCTAACACGTATTAATCATAAGCATACAAGCTTGAATATTTTACCTGAGCATTACCCTATTGTAGGTGCACACTTAATTGGTACGCTTAAAGAGCTTCTTCCTGAGCAATTTACTCCCGATGTTGAATACGCTTGGCGCGAAGCTTACGGCGTACTTGCTGATATTTGTATAACCGAAGAAGCTGCTTTGTATGAGCACAGTAAAAATAAACACGGTGGTTGGGCGGGAACTCGCCAATTTGAAATAACCAACAAACAGGCTGAATCAGAACTAGTAACGAGTTTTACACTTACGCCAGTTGATGGCGAAGCTGTTATTACACATAAACCAGGGCAGTATTTAGGTATTAAAGTTAAGCCAGAGGGCGCTGAATATGAAGAAATTCGCCAGTATTCTATTTCACAAAAAAGTAACGCTAAAAACTACCGTATTAGTGTTAAAAAAGAGCTACAGCCAAAGCCTGGCATGGTGTCTAATTATTTACACTCATTAGAGCAAGGCACTATTGTTGAGCTATACCCGCCGGCAGGAGACTTCTTTTTACGTAATAATACAAGTCCAGCGGTACTCATTTCAGCAGGTGTTGGGCAAACGCCAATGCTGGCTATGCTTGAAACGTTATTAAGTGACAACTCTAATCAAGAGATTATGTATTTACATGCCTGCGAAAATACTCAGCAGCATTCGTTTTCAAAATATTTAAATGAGTTAAATGCAGTTTATAACCGCTTACAAACAATGACGTGGTTTAACCAAGCGACAGAGGGCGCTGACTTTACTGGGTTAATGAACCTAAACGCAGTACAAGCACAGCTACCATTGAGTAATGGTGACTTTTACTTATGTGGTCCTGCCGGTTTTATGGCATTTATAAAAAACCAGTTACTTGAGTTAGGTGTTAAAAACGAGCAGATTCATTATGAAGTGTTTGGTCCGCATCAAGACTTGTAATAACGCTTTAAAATAGAAAAAGGCGCGCAGCGATATGCTGCGCGCCTTTTTTATTAATTTATAAACATTAATAAAGTGCCTTATAACTCTTTACAGGTAACACCTTCAAGTACTGTAGTAAGCTCTTTTTTAGGATAGTAAAGCTCGCATTGGTTATTACGTAGTTGCAAAATAAACTTCTCAGATTTTATATTATGCGCGCCCATAATTACTCTGCCATCAGACCCTTTACTCATTGCATGATCAATTAGCTGTTCGCTACGTTTAGTAAATACCGAATCGGCAAGTGTTACTAATGTGCCTCCCTTAGCTTGTTGAATTGCCTGTTGTAGTGTTGTAATAACGCTGGGATTAACGCTCGTTAATATAGCGGGTTTAGCAGGCTCACTATCTACACTTTGGCATCCGCCTAAAGCGAGCAAGGTGGCTAATGGGAGTAATAATTTAGCCATTACCTTTCCTCACCCAGCGTTGGCCAAGTTAAGTCCATATTACGCTGGGTAAATTGTACCGGCATATTTAAAGGAATGAGAGATTCACGAGAGCTTGAAAAATTAGCTGGTTCTGCTTTTGCAGCAGCCGTTCTAACTGGACAACTGCCATTTTCAACATGAAATAATGCGGTGGCTAAAACGGCCTCGTCACTGTCGCCTAACTGATGATCAAAGTCGTCCTCAATTTCACAACCTTGAACATCAGCATCAAATTGTGGAGTAGGGGTTGGTGTAAACCCCGCAGCGTATTCGCCAAATCCTTTGCTATTTACGCCACTAAACTGAATAGTGTAATAGGTTGTTGCGCAGTTATGAGTTGGGGTAAAGCCATAGGGCTTACCGCAGGTTGTGTCGCCAATTAAAATAACTTCTGCGTCTATACCTTTTAAACCATTAATAAAAGCTTCTGATGCCGAACAGGTGCCTGATGTGCTTAATACATAAACCTTTGATAGGTTTAAATCAGGTAGGTTTTCACCTGTGCTAAAAAAAGTAGAGTAATCTATTTCTTCATCAATAAATGGGAAGGGCGAATCAACGGGTTGTTTATCGTTTTGTTGAGTTTGATAATAAAAGCGGTTGTTAACGTTGGCATTACCGGCAACCATATAAGCTAATTGTGCCGACAGTGCTAATAAACCACCACCGTTATATCTAAAGTCGATTACAAGCTCATCAATACCATCGGTTTTAAACTTATTTACCGCATCAATAAGCCCTTCTTGGGCAATGCTTATATGGCTATTAAATTGCATGTAACCCACGCTTGAACCATTTGCGGTTGTAATCGTTTTAACATTTTGAACAGGTGTTTGTTCAATATTACCAGCGGTTACATTAAATGTTTTTTCGGCGCCATCGTTACTGCGTACAACAATAGTATGTGAGTCGCCGTTAGTAGGACTAAATAAACCTTCGTTAAGCGTATCTACACCCGACTCTGTATTGGTATTAATGCTAACACCGTCAACTGAAAGTACGGTATCACCACGTTGAAAGCCTATTTGGCTTGCAGGCGAATCATCTTCAAGATAAGCAACGCGTAAAATACGATCGGCTGTATCGCCAATAAACGCCCAATTTATACCGTAACCAGAAGTAACGCCCGATTGCGCTTCTTGAAAGTAATCTTCAGTAGGTTCTGAAAAATGAAAGTTATCTTTTTTTGCACCTGAGTCGGTAAGCTGCTCTGTTTTTAATTGGGCAAAATAATCGGCTACTGTGGCAAAGCTTTCAGGGTCGTTATCGGCAATCTCATCATACCAAAGGTATGTTTCGTCGCTCCAAGAGCGAAGCCAAAGCTTTTCATAAAGGGCAGAACCCGCTTGATCTGGGTAGGGGTTGTTGTTATTAAAGGGATCGTTACCCGTACGAGGGATTTCGCAAAAGTTTTTTAAATCGTTAGAGGGCTCAAATACCGCCGCTGTCCATGTTGGGCTGCTACTAACAGGTGTTGTAACTATAGGCGTGGTAACTACAGGAGCAGAGTCGATACCGCCTCCGCCGCCACAACCCGTTAAAGCAAAGCCCGAAAGTGCTGCAAAAATGGCAAGCGAGGTTTTATTATTTTTAAACATAGTTAAGGACTTTCTGTAAATAAGTTGTTTAAAATATTACAACACTCGCTCGTTTATTCAACATTTATAACTTTGATTTATGTAAATGAGTGTTAAAGCTTAGAGCTTGCTCGCACTACTTGTATCTGCAAATGCTTGCTTTTTCCACGCATTAAATAACTTTTGCTGTTTATCAGAGATTTTTAAACCGTATGTTTTCTGCATGTAAGCGTAAGTGTCGGCTATACGTTTACGTGCATAGACAGGCGGTTCAACTACACGTTGCTTAAAGTTTACTTTTACTTCGCAGCGACCATACTGTGTGGCGTTTTCGCTAAGCATGCCAAAACGATAATTAGAGCGATCGGCATTAATTTCGCCAATAGCTGGCGCTAAGTTATTTATATCAGCTTCCATTTTTCTAAATTTAGCACTTACTTTACGGCAGTTTTTACGTCCGCCATCTTGCCAACATTGTAGCTGATGACCAAATTCCCACGCCGGAACAATATGTTCCCACTCAATGCGTAGTGCTCGCACATTTACTTTGCCTGAGCGGGTAAGTGTATTTCGAGGAATGTAACCACAGTTAGAAGGATCAGGAATGAGTTTTTTGCCTTCTTTTTTAATATCACAACCGCAGTAAATACTTTTGGCGTTGTCAGGGAGGGTTTTAATTAAATGTCTTTTAGCCGTTGAAAAACGGGTAAATTGTTCGGCAGATACCGAAAAACACACACAGCAAGCCAGTAAGGCCAGAATAAATCGAGTCATATCCATCACAAATGTGAACTACAGGAACAGGCAGTTTAAAGCCTTGAAGATAAAAGATAAAGTTAACTTAAGGCCTGCACTTATATTACTAAAAAGTGTCCGATTAATTTTTTATTCAAAGTTATTTTCACTATTCATTTATTTCTTACTATTTATCGTATTTTAACCACACAAGATTATACGTTAAGGAGTATGCTTAAAGCTTACTCAATATGGGGATTTGGATTGCAAATGAAATTTGTTGATTATTATGCAGTGCTCGGAATATCGCCTGATGCAGACGATAAAGCGGTTAAAGTAGCTTATAAAAAATTAGCCAGAAAATATCACCCAGATGTAAGCAAAGAGCCTCAAGCAGAAGATAAGTTTAAAGAAATAGCAGAAGCTTACGAAGTCATTCATAACAAAGAAGAACGCACTAAATACGACGAGTTACGTCGTCATCAACAAAATCGTGCTCGTCAACAGCAAGGTAATTATGGTGGTAACAATGCCTCATCGCAAAGTAATTATCAGCAAAGCGATCCTCAAACCGATCAAGAGTTTTCTGATTTTGTTAATTCAATGTTTGGCGGCGCCGGTGGATTCAATCGTTCCGGGCAGAGCAGAAGTAACGCCGCTCGCGCGCAAAAAGGACAAGATGTGGAAATAGAGTTCCCGATTTTTCTTGAAGAGACTTTAGTTGATACCGTTAAGCCTGTTGAGTTTATGTTACCGCAGCGAGATAGTAGTGGTCGTGTCTCTGAAATTAAAAAATCACTTAAAGTGAAAATTCCCGCAGGTTCAGTAAATGGCGAACGAATTCGACTAAAAGGGCAAGGCGGATTAGGGTCAGCGAACGGGCAAAATGGCGATTTGTACTTACAAATTAGTTTAGTGCCCCACCCATTATTTGATGTTGAAGGTCATAACCTAAATATAGTCGTCCCTCTTGCACCATGGGAAGCGGCTCTTGGTACAAAAATAAATTTACCTACGTTGGCAGGCAAAATCCAATTAACTATTCCATCTAATAGTCAGTCTGGTCAACGCTTGCGTATTAAAGGTAAGGGATTAATGAGTAAAAAAGCCAAAGGTGATTTATTTGCTGTGCTTAAAATTGTTAATCCAACATCTGTTGATGATACCAGTAAAAAACTTTGGGAAGAATTAGCCGAAAAAGCTCACTTTGATCCCCGTAATAACTGGAGCAAGCCATAATGCAAATTATCGTGACACAAAAAGATGATTTACTTACTAGCAAAGAGCTATGTTTGAGTAGTGATATTAGCGAAGCAATTTTATATGAGCTAGTTGAGCACAATATTGCGGTTCCAATTGAGGGGAAGCATGTTACGCAGTGGCAATTTACGGTATCTGCAGTGACCTTAGTTAAAAAAGCGGCCCGTATTCAACATGACTTTTCGTTAGATTGGTCGGCAATAGCTTTAGTTTTACAATTGCTGGATGAGCGTGATGAGTTGATTTTCGAAAACGAAATGTTAAAGCGACATTTGAGTCGATTTAAACACTTGGAATAAAATCTGCCCTTGGGTACTTCCTAGGGCTTATTTACTCTTTGGTGAGAGTGCGCTAGTTCTTAAAAACCAATATGACTACTTTGATTTATTCTTACTTTTAATTCGGATAAATCGTTTTAGTCGTATGTTTTGCATAAGTAGTAATATTCCACTTAGGCAAAAAAGTACGCTAGTTGCTGAAAAGCTAATAAGCAGCGGATTATTAAAATCCTCTCGCTCATCGTAATCCATAATATGTAACATCCAAAAAAAGTCGAAAATTCGCCATAGTGTGCTGCGAACGGTGACAACTCTGCCGTTATTTTCTGACAAATACAGTGTTGTGTTAAATGTGTCGTCAAATTGTACCTGCCAAACATTGGTTTTATATCCAACTTCTCGCATACCTTGCTTTAGCAGTACAGCGCTTGTCACTTGAGCATCAATAAGTAAGTGTGCTTTAGCATTTGCGGTAATTTGTATTTTAGTTGGCGGCTCAAAAGGCCGGCCTGTTATACCGTTAAAGCTTTGCTGTTCATCTTTATTTATTACTGTAATTATAGGTGTGGTTAAAAAGTTCTCAAAAATTATTTGTGTTGGATTAACCACCTGAGATGCAATATCGTTAAGGGAGGCAACATAATCAGCCTGCGTAAATGGGTTATTAAGAGTACGTGTTGCAAGATGCTCCCCATGAACTTTATCAAGAGGAATAGCGCTCATGACTAAACCGCCTAATAGCCAAGCTAAAATTTGTAATGTGAGCAAATAACCGAGCCATTTATGTAACTTGCGAGCATACTTAAATATTTTTTTATTCATGTTTTAGTCTTATTATTTTTAGAGGCTAGTTTATTACATTAATGGGATTAGTTACTGCGACATTTTGTCGCAGTTTAAACTATAGCTTACTGTAATCATTTAAAAATAAAAAAGATTACACTTAAATTGCTAACATGACTTATTTGTTTAATTGAGCTGAGTGTTTGATATCCAGCTAGCTTTAAACGCTAAAAAATACTTAAAAGCTGCGAAATATCCATATAAAGTGGTTAATAGAGCATAGTTGATTTGGTATAACGGTAAAACTGCGTTAAAGTTTGCAATGAAATTATTAGAGGATAAATACGAAACGATGTCGGAAATTCAATTTTTAAATGTAGATCTTGAGCTTGAATCAAAGCAAGATATTAGTTTGCTAGTGGCAGACTTGAAAAAAGTCGCGACGATTTTACATTATGACAAAGACGAATACCGTCAATTAGCGCGTATTGAAGCAACAGGTGTAGTAAACACGCCTGACAAAGCAATAAACCATATATGTGAGCTTATTGAATCGTGTTCGCGTAACGCGCTAAAGCAATGGTTAAGCTGTTCACGTAGAACGTTTGATATTGGTTTTGAATCGGGCACTTCCCCTAAGTGCTTTAATCAAGCCTTAGATGCAGATACATTACTACGTATATCTGCGATTGGTGCGGGTATGGAAATTACAATTTACCCAATCGAAAAGTAACTATCTTCGCTCTACGACTGCTGCGGTCATTTTTGATACGCAGCACAGCTCATTGCGGCTATTTGTAATTTTTATTTCCCACACTGAACTACGTTTGCCAATATGAAACGCTCTTGCCGTTGCTGTTAAAGTGCCGTTGCGAGATGCTTTTAAATGACTTGCGCTAATTTCCTGCCCCACGCAGTAAAATTTTGTAAAATCGACAACAAAGTTAGCTGCATAGCTGGCAACTGTTTCGGCAAGTACAACGTTAGCACCGCCGTGAACCATGCCCATTGGGTTATGATGCTCAGGAATTGCCGGCATAGTGGCTACTAAGTAATTATCACCAATTTCAGTGACTTCTATTCCCATGGTTTTCATTAATGTTCCTTGGCCATCAATGCCTTGTTCTAACTGCTTGCACAGCTCTAAAGTGATGGGCTGGTACCAAATACTCATAATGACTCCTTTGCTTTTTTAATCATTTATAAACCTAGCTTTAGTTATATCCCTAAAATGTACACAAGTGAAATTACTTTGGCTATTTTAAGGCTTAATTTAAATTTGCGATTTTTATTTAACTGTATATACTCACAGTTAAATGTACTGTATGGAAAACCAGTTATATGCGACCATTAACGAACCGCCAAGCTCAAATACTCGAACTAATTAAAGTTTTTATTAAAGACACTGGTATGCCTCCTACACGTGCTGAAATAGCGCAAACATTAGGTTTTAAAAGTGCCAATGCTGCTGAAGAACATTTAAAAGCACTTGCTAAAAAAGGCGCAATTAAAATGAAACCAGGTGCAAGCCGTGGTATTCAGTTAATTGAAGAAGAAGAGCCAGAACAATTAGGTTTACCGCTTATAGGGCGTGTTGCTGCTGGTTCACCTATTTTGGCGCAAGAGCACGTTGAAAGTCACTGCAAAATCGATCCATTAATGTTTAAACCGGCTGCAGATTTTTTACTACGCGTTAACGGTATGAGCATGAAAGATATTGGTATTATGGATGGTGATTTACTTGCTGTACATCGTACTCAAACCGCTGAAAATGGGCAAGTTGTTGTTGCCCGCCTAGACGAAGACGTAACTGTAAAACGTCTTGAGAAAGCGGGTCGTAAAGTATTACTTCATGCTGAAAACGACGATTTTGAATCTATTGAAGTAGATCTTGAGAATGAGTCTTTTAATATTGAAGGCTTAGCCGTTGGCGTTATAAGAAACGCTGATTGGATGTGACTTTAAAAATAGCTTTTAAACAAGCAGTTTTATAAATGCGTACTAATTAGTACGCATTTTCTGTTTTAAATTCGCACTAAAAATAGGGCATAAATAGCTCACTGACAATTTAAGCTGTAAACTTTTTTGCACTTATATTTTCCCCCTCCGAATGCGTTAAACCCCTTTGTTTTGCTCATCTTTTGAACTTCCTGTTACCTAGTTGGTTACTGATTTTTTATTAATTACTCAATATCACCTGATTGTTTTTTATACTAAAACTTGCTTGTTGTTCATTTTTTAGCTAATTATTAATGTGCTGAGCTAATAATAACTCACAGCTTTTTAGTTTTGAGAACACACAATATACACAAACACGTTGTTGGCGCAGCAAAACCAATCAATATTAAATGAGATTGACTAAAAAAATAAAAATAACGAATTGGCGTTTAAGCCGTATGCCTCTTCGCTTTGCATTCGCAATAGCATCAAAGGAGCCGTCACATGGGTAAACTGACCTCTACCTTGTGGCTTATATTATGTGTTTTTTCGCACCCAGTTTTGGCTAACAGCCAATACAATATGCGCAAAGGCGTAACCGATATAAGCAATAATGTATATCAGCTGCACATGACCATATTTATAATATGTTGTGTGATTGGGGTGATAGTGTTCGCAATTATGTTTTGGGCACTTATTCATCACCGCAAATCTAAAGGGGCTGTACCTGCCCAATTTCACGAAAGCACTAAAGTAGAAATACTTTGGACTGCAATCCCGTTTGTTATTTTAATTGCTATGGCAGTACCAGCCACTAAAACCCTAATTGCAATGGAAGATGCCAGCAAAGCTGATCTCACTATTAAAATTACAGGCTCGCAATGGAAATGGCATTATGAATATATGGGTGAAGATGTAGAGTTCTACTCTATTTTATCTACCCCGCAAGATGAAATAGCGAATCTTGCAGATAAAAATCCTAACTACTTACTTGAGGTTGATAAACCTCTCGTACTGCCAATAAATCAAAAAGTACGATTTTTAATGACTTCTGACGATGTTATTCACTCTTGGTGGGTACCTGATTTTGCAGTTAAAAAAGATGCGAATCCCGGTTTTATAAACGAAACATGGACGAACATAAACGAAGAAGGTACTTACCGAGGCCAATGTGCTGAGTTGTGTGGTAAAGATCATGGCTTTATGCCCGTTGTGGTGGTCGCTAAATCTGAGGCTGATTTTAAAACGTGGCTTGCAGATGCAAAGCAAGCTAAACAAAAAGCAGCATTAGCAGATGCCGCATTACTTGATAAAACCCTCCCAAAAGAAGAATTAATGACTTTAGGCGAACAAGTATATATGGCCAATTGTGCTGCATGTCATCAGCCTACTGGCATGGGGTTACCGGGTGTATTTCCTGCACTTAAAGGCAGCCCTATAGTGCTTGGCGATATAAAAGATCACATTGATGTAGTTATCCATGGACGACCCGGTACGGCAATGCAAGCTTTTGCCAAGCAGTTATCTATAAAGCAATTAGCTGCGGTTATTACTTATAAGCGTAATGCGTGGGGTAATGATACGGGTGATGTTATTCAACCGAGTCAAATACAGGCAGCACTTGATGCCAAAGTGGAGGCGAACTAATGAGTAGCATAGTAGAACAACCTAACGCCAATGAAGCACATCATGCTCATCACCCAGCTAAGGGTTTTAAACGCTGGCTTTACACAACTAATCATAAAGATATAGGTAGTTTATATTTAATTTTTTCGCTGACCATGTTCTTAATTGGTGGTGGAATGGCCATGGTGATCAGAGCTGAATTATTTCAACCAGGTTTACAGTTGGTCGATCCTCACTTTTTTAATCAAATGACCACCGTGCATGGTTTAATTATGGTGTTTGGTGCGGTTATGCCGGCCTTTACTGGCCTTGCTAACTGGATGATACCACTCATGATTGGCGCGCCAGATATGGCATTGCCAAGAATGAATAACTGGAGCTTTTGGATTTTACCGTTTGCGTTTTTAATCCTATTGGCATCGTTATTTATGCCTGGTGGGGGTCCTGCATTTGGTTGGACTTTTTATGCACCACTGTCTACAACATACAGTAATGATAATACTGCATTGTTTGTATTTGCCGTACATATTATGGGGATTAGCTCAATAATGGGCGCAATCAATGTGATTGTAACCATAGTGAACTTACGTGCCCCTGGCATGACATGGATGAAGTTGCCCTTATTTGTATGGACGTGGTTAATTACTGCCTTTTTATTAATAGCGGTAATGCCAGTGCTTGCAGGCGCTGTCACTATGGTACTTACCGACAAGTATTTTGCGACCAGCTTTTTTGATGCCGCAGGCGGTGGCGACCCGGTGATGTTCCAACACATTTTTTGGTTTTTTGGCCATCCCGAAGTATACATAATGATTCTTCCTGCCTTTGGCATTATATCTACAATAGTACCTACCTTTTCTCGTAAAAAACTTTTTGGCTATGCCTCAATGGTATACGCCACATCCTCCATAGCACTATTGAGCTTTATTGTATGGGCTCATCATATGTTTACCACTGGGATGCCGGTCGCTGGCGAGTTGTTTTTTATGTACGCGACCATGCTTATATCGGTACCTACAGGAGTAAAAGTATTTAATTGGGTTGCCACAATGTGGAAAGGCTCAATAACTTTTGAAGTGCCAATGCTTTTTAGTATTGCGTTTATTGTGCTGTTTACCTTAGGTGGCTTTTCGGGGTTGATGCTGGCAATTACACCTGCTGACTTTCAGTACCACGATACTTATTTTGTAGTGGCGCATTTTCATTATGTATTAGTAACAGGGGCTGTATTTTCGATAATGGCGGGGGCCTATTACTGGCTGCCCAAGTGGACGGGCAATATGTTTAATATCACGCTAGCTAAATGGCATTTTTGGCTATCGCTGGTGAGTGTGAACGTACTGTTTTTTCCTATGCATTTTGTAGGGCTTGCCGGTATGCCGCGTCGAATTCCCGATTATGCACTTCAATTTGCCGACTTTAACGCAATCATAAGTATTGGTGGATTTGCCTTTGGTTTATCGCAATTGTTGTTTGTAGCTGTGGTAATTAAATGCGCGCGTGGCGGTGATAAAGTGCCTGCAAAAGTATGGGAAGGGGCAGAAGGGCTTGAGTGGGAAGTTGACTCTCCAGCGCCATATCATACTTTTTCTACGCCGCCGGTAATTAAGTAATGACACACGCACCGCTACTCAAACGTTTGGTACTTATTTGCATAGGCATGTTTGCCTTTGCCTTTGCTTTAGTACCTTTGTATGACGTGTTTTGTGATGTAACAGGGCTTAATGGAAAACCTTCGCTTGAGCAAGCAGAGCAAAGTACACAAATAGTACAAAACCGAGAAGTCGGCGTTAGCTTTACTACTCACGCACAAAGTGGTGCACCGTTTGAAGTTAAATCAAAAGAATACAGTGTAGTGGTAAAACCCGGTGCAATGCGTGAAGTAATGTTTAGTGCTAAAAATAACAGCAACCTAGATAAAGTAATGCAGGCTGTACCATCAGTCTCGCCAGGTAAAGCGGCAAAGTATTTACACAAAATAGCCTGTTTTTGCTTTGATCAGCAACCACTAAAAGCAGGGGAAGAACTTGAATTTAAATTACTTTTTTATGTTGATACCGCACTGCCGAGCGATATTGAAGAATTAACTTTATCTTATACCGTATTTGATATTAGTGAACAGCTGGTGGCAAGTAACAACTAGCTTTTTAAACTAGTGTGAAACTAGGAGTAAATAAAATGAATCAAGAATATGAGCATTATTACGTACCTGAGCAAAGCCCATGGCCTATTGTAGGTGCTGTTGCATTGTTTTTTATTGCAGTAGGGGCAGGCTTGACTGTTATGAGTGTAGGTAAAGAAGGTGGTAGCGGGGTTTATCTGCTTTATGCCGGTATTGCTGTACTTGTGTATATGTTGTTTAGCTGGTTTAAAAATGTAATTAGTGAATCGGACCAAGGTTTGTACTCAGCACAAATGGATCGCTCTTTTAGACAAGGTATGAGCTGGTTTATTTTTTCTGAAGTTATGTTTTTTATGGCCTTTTTTGGTGCGCTTTTTTATGCACGCGTATTGTCGGTACCTTGGCTTGGAGGCGCAGGCAATAATGCAATGACTAACGAGGTTTTATGGCCAACTTTCGAAGCTGTTTGGCCGCTAGTTTCAACACCTGCTGGTGAAACTACTCAAGCTATGGGCTGGCAAGGCTTACCGCTTATAAATACCTTAATACTGCTTACTTCCTCAGTTACTTTACATTTTGCCCACGTAGCGATGGAAAACAATAAACGCACTCCACTTAAAGTTTTTTTAGGCGCTACTATTTTATTGGGCGTTTGCTTTTTAGGGCTGCAAGTTGAGGAGTACATGCATGCATATAATGACCTTAACCTAACGCTAGATGCGGGCATTTACGGTAATACGTTCTTTTTATTGACTGGTTTTCATGGCATGCATGTAACGTTAGGAACCGTACTTTTATTTGTAATATTTTTACGGATATTAAAAGGGCACTTTACTAAAGATAAGCATTTTGCTTTTCAAGCAGCTGCTTGGTATTGGCACTTTGTTGATGTGGTGTGGCTGTGTTTGTTTGTATTTGTATATGTGCTGTAGCGTTTATTGGCGAATTATTTGCTTTAATAAAACCAAATTTAAGCGCTGCAATAACAACAACTAAAACAACGACCGAAAACAATACGCGACGACCTAAAAAGTGAGACATAGGTCGTCCCCCAGTTTTCCCTGACACCATAATAAACAATGCTCTAAATAAGTTAAAAAGTATAAATATTAACAACAGTACGATAATAATTTTAATAATCACTGAGTTGACCCTTTATGCAGTTAGTTTTATGGCACAAACAAAAGCTTAGTTCACTAATCACACTTTGTATGGTTGTGGTTGTTGTACTTGTGTGTGTGCGACTAGGATTTTGGCAGTTGGAGCGGGGTGAGCAAAAACAGCAGCAACTAACCGCTATTGCTAAGCAACATACTCGTGGTGTGATGAGTTGGTCTCAATTACATAACCTGCCTGATAGCTGGAACAAAACAGGTGTATTGGTTGAGTTAAAAGGGCGGTTTGTACAAAGCCAATATTGGCTTTTAGATAATCAAGTTTATAACGGGCAAGTAGGGTACGATTTACTTGCTTTACTAAAGCCAGACAGCGAAGAAAAAGTGATTTTAGTTAATTTAGGATGGGTAAAAGCGCCTATATCTAGAGATACACTGCCAAAGGTTACTCTGCCTACAGGTGTTTTTATTCTTAAAGCGCAAATAAAAGAAAATAACTTAAGTAGCTTTACGCTTGAAGATAAAACTACAAATAATGACTTACCTACAAGAATCCAATCTATCGACTTGAATATGCTGAGCACTCAAAGCCAGCAATCATTAATTAATTTTATGGCTTACAGACAAGGTACTGGTGATGAGATTGCAACACCTCATTATGAGGCAGTTGTTATGAGCCCTCAAAAGCATAATGCCTACGCTGTGCAATGGTTTTTAATTGCTGTTGCATGTGCTGTTGTGGCTATTTTTGCGAGTAAAAAAAGGACACTTAATGAAAAATAATCCCCTTGTGTTGTTTGTGGGCTGCTGCGCTATCCCATTAATTTTGGCATATGGCGCATTAAAGTTTGATTGGTTGCCTACTGCAATTACTAATAATGGCGAGTTTTTAAGCCAAGAAATAAAACTTAAAAATTGGCCGCAAAATAATCCCAAGCAATGGACTATCGCACTTAATTATTCAAACGAATGTAACACCCCATGCCGCGAACAGCTCAATGCACTTAATAATTTATATGTGGCACTTGGTAAAAACCAAGGCAAGGTTGATATGGCTGTAATGGGAAGTCCCGACAATAAAAACCTACCATGGAAAATTATTACCGAGCAACAGAGTTTAAATCCTGCAAGTTTGTATTTAATTGATCATATGGGGTTAGTGGTACTTGAATATCCCTTTAAGGTCGAGCCACAAGAAAACCGTTTAGTACAAAAAGGGTTATTAAAAGATCTAAAAAAATTACTTAACTATTCTCGTTCTAGCTAACTAAGTTGAGCTTAAGTTGGAGTATCTGATGTATAAAAATTATAAAAACTTAGTATTAATAACAGGATTACTCGCTTTGATTGTAGTTGCTTTAGGTGCGTACACCCGCTTAAGTGATGCAGGTTTAGGGTGCCCCGATTGGCCTGGTTGTTATGGCTTTTTAACGGTACCTAAGCATGAGGCTGACATAGCCTTAGCAACTCAAAGCTACCCCGATATGATGTTCGAAACCGCAAAAGCGTGGAAAGAAATGATTCATCGCTACTTTGCAGGTGCTTTAGGCTTACTTATTTTAGGTTTATTTGTGTTGGCTTTTTTAAAACGCCAATATCCAACTACGCCAGTTAAATTGCCTTTGGCTTTACTTCTACTAGTGGTGTTTCAGGCTGCCCTTGGTATGTGGACAGTAACCATGAACCTTCAGCCGCTTATTGTAATGGGCCACTTATTAGGTGGCTTTAGTATTTTGTCACTTATAACGCTTTTATATTTACGGCTAACCGCAAAACCTATTATGGGTGGCGATAGCGGCGCAAAACGCTATTTCGGTTTAAGTTTAGTAGCGCTCAGTGTATTAATTATCCAAATTGCACTTGGTGGTTGGCTGGCTGCAAATTACGCCGCTCCACATTGTAGTGGTTTGCCATTGTGTAATTACGCACAACCGTTTTCATTGAGTAGCGTATTTCAATTACCACTTGAGCACAGTAATTATGAGTTTGGTGTGTTATCGCAGCAAGCGCGTATGTCTATTCATTTATTACATCGCATTTGGGCACTCGTTACTTGCATTGTTCTGGCGTTAATTATGTGGAAAATATACAGCCAAGCGTACTCTAAAAAAATTAAAAATTGCGTTGTGAGTGTATTACTTGTTCTGCTTTGCCAAATTAGCTTAGGGCTTATTTTAGTACATTGGCATATTCCGTTGGGAGTTGCACTGGCGCATAACTTGATGGCAGCCATACTGTTATTAAGCATGGTTAGGTTGTGTTATTACCTAAAATCACGCACATAAAGGGGAAATATGATGGCACTTATAATTGATAAAAAAATACTGCTACCCGTTAATACTCAATCGCTAATTTCGCGTACACATAGTTTGCTGCAAGACTACTTAGCAATTAGTAAATTTAAAGTGGTAGCTATGCTGGTGCTAACAGCTTGGGTTGGTTTAGCGCTGGCTCCCGATGTAGGGCGCGGTATGGTCGTACAGTTTATTAGCTTGTTAGGTATAGGGCTACTTTCTGCTGCTGCAGCGGTTATTAATCATGTGGTTGATAGCGAGATAGACTCAAAAATGGCGCGGACTCGTCATCGCCCTGTGGCTAAAGGGCGTTTAAGTAAAACACATGCGCTTAGTTTTGCAGCTGTTATTGGGGTTGCTGGTTTTATTATGCTGATGGTGTGGGCCAATACCTTAACCGCTATATTAACGTTATTTGCATTGGTAGGTTATGCATTTGTTTATACATCATTTTTAAAGCGTGCAACGCCGCAAAATATTGTTATAGGTGGGTTGGCTGGCGCAATGCCTCCATTATTAGGTTGGGTGTCAGAAACAAACCAAATGGCAGCAGCCCCTTGGTTACTCGTAATGATAATATTTACCTGGACCCCACCACACTTTTGGGCGCTGGCTATAGCGCGAAAAAGTGATTATGAACGCGCTAAAATCCCTATGTTACCAGTAACCCATGGTATCGATTTTTGTAAAACGTGCGTCGTTGCTTACTCTGTTTTACTCGCTGTTGTTTGCGTATTACCTTATTTAATCGGTATGTCTGGATTAATCTATTTGATAGGTGCATGTGTATTAAATGCCGTGTTTATATATAAGGCGGTCAATTTAAAAATTGCTGGAAATGATGAGACTGCAATGGACTTATTTCGTTTTTCGATTATTCATTTAATGGTACTCTTTGTAATCTTATTTATAGATAAATGGCTCCCTTTATGAAGCAGTTATGGCTTGGATTAATCGTTGTTTTAGTTTTGTTTTTATCGGCATGTTCAAACGAAAATAGTCCGCCAGATGTCGATGCATTAGTTTACGAAAATGCAAAGCCACTGTCTGATTTTACGCTAAACGATCAGCGCGGTGAATTAGTGACTAAGCAACAATTTGTAGGACAGTGGAATTTAGTATTTTTAGGCTACACAAGCTGCCCAGATATTTGTCCATTAACACTTGCTAAGTTAAATGCTGTTTATAAAAACTTACAAGCAGATTATCCGCTACAAGTTTGGTTTTTATCGGTTGATCCAAAACGCGATACACCAGCTAAACGAAAGCAATATATAGATTACTTTAACCCAGACTTTTTAGCTGTGTCGGGAGAGCATAAACACCTTTTTCCTGTTGTTCGAGAGCTTAGTTTAATTTACGCCATTAGCGATAGTAGTGAATCAGAATATGCTGTTGATCATAGTGCCTCGGTCGCTATGGTTGATCAAAATGGAGCCGTTAGAGCTATTTTTAAACCAGAATTTAAACAAGGTAGTGTGCCATTAATTAATGCGACGACTTTAACTGAAGAGTTTAAAAAAATAGCTGATTACTATAAAAACTAGTTTTTTACTTTTTACCAATTTTAAAGGAGCTTTAGGCTCCTTTTTTTGTATTTTAACGACAGGTTAAATTTAATTAAGCATTTTATGGCAATTTTAATAACTAGGGCTAAGCTTTTGTTATGAATTGAATTGACAGGGAATGCACTTACTAAATGCTAAAACTTCCGAGCGAACTTGCTATTACGCAAGTTGAAACACTACATCAAGACTTACTACACGAACTCAATAGCAACGATGATATCTGTCTTGATATTAACGATGTGATTTCTGCTGATACTGCCTCAATTCAACTTTTATGCGCCTTACAAAAACACCTACTTACTATACAGCACAAAATAATATGGGTAGGCAGTAGCGAGGCCTTAACGCATACAATTAATAAACTTGGCTTAAGCCAATACTTAACAACCGAAAGTAAAAGTTAGGGGTATATATGAAAAGAATTTTAGCGGTTGATGATTCAGCATCGATGCGTCAAATGGTGAGCTTTACATTAAAAACTGCCGGGTTTGATGTAACCGAAGCTAAGGATGGCAGTGAAGCTCTCGCTATTGCCAAGCAACAAGACTTTGATGCCGTGATCTCAGATGTAAACATGCCAATAATGGATGGAATTACATTAATACGAGAGCTGCGTACTTTACCTAGTTATAAATTTACACCACTACTGATGCTTACTACAGAGTCGGGCTTAGAAAAAAAGATAGAGGGTAAAGCTGCTGGTGCAACAGGTTGGATTGTAAAACCATTTAATCCCGATCAGCTACTAGCGGTAATTAAAAAAGTTATTCGCTAAGGAGCGCAGTGTGAGTATAGATTTAAGTCAATTTTTTGAAGTTTTCTTTGAAGAGAGTTTTGAAGGCCTAGATACCATGGAGGCTGAGTTATTAAACTTAGTGCCAGGTGAGGAAGATTTAGAAACTATCAACACTATTTTTAGAGCTGCTCACTCAATAAAAGGAGGCAGTGGCACTTTTGGTTTTAGCTCCGTTGCTGACTTTACTCATGTACTTGAAACACTACTGGATCAAATTCGCCAAGGTGAACGAGAGCTTAGTACCGAGCATGTCAATTTATTACTCAAAGCTGTGGATTGCTTGCGCGCTTTACTTGCTGCACTTCAAGGTGAGCAAGAGCCAGATTTAACCGAGGCAGATTCGTTAAAAGTACAATTTGAACATGTACTTGGAATGAAAAACGAAACACAAGGAAATAAACCTCAAAGCTGTGAAGAGCAAACAAGTAGTAACACCTATCAAATAGACTTTAAACCCCATCATCATTTATTTAAAACAGGAAACGAGCCACTGTACATGATCAGTGAGCTTGAAGAGCTAGGTGAGTTAGAAACCACAGTATTTTACGATGAAGTTCCAGAAATTACAGATTTGAGCAGTGATGAATGCTTTTTACATTGGCGCTTTTTTTTAGATACTAGCCATGATGAAAAAGCCATAAAAGAAGTATTTGAATGGGTAGAAGACGATGCCGACATAAAAATTGAATTATGCGGAGGCTTATTTGGCAATGATGAGCAAATACAACCTAATCAAGGTGAGATATCTAAAGCCGTTGAGCTTGAAACATCCGATTTAATAAAAGTAGCTGAGCTACCGAGTAAGCCAAAGCAACCCGCTGCTAATAAAGATAAAAAACCTGCAAGTACACCAGAGTCTACCTCCATTCGAGTTGGTATTGATAAAGTTGATTCGTTAATAAATATGGTTGGGGAACTTGTTATTACACAAGCTATGCTAAATCAACTCAGCGAACAAGAAATCACACCAGCCACAATTACTTTACTACAAGAAGGTCTAGCGCAACTTGCCCATAATACGCGTGATTTACAAGAAAATGTGATGCGCATTCGTATGCTCCCAATTAACTTTGTATTTAGTCGTTTTCCTCGATTAGTGCGAGATATAGCGCAAAAACTAAATAAGCAGGTTGAGCTAAAGTTGATTGGAGAGCAAACCGAGCTTGATAAAACAGTAATGGAAAAAATATCCGATCCTATGGTGCATTTAGTGAGGAACTCACTTGATCATGGATTAGAGACTGTTGAGCAAAGACTGGCGGCAGGTAAAGATCCCGTTGGCACAGTAACCTTAAATGCATTTCATCAGGGTGGAAACATTGTTATTGAAATAATGGATGATGGGCAGGGGTTAAATACAAAAAAAATAAAAGAAAAAGCCATCGCTAACGAATTAATCTCAGCTGATAACCATCTCAGTGACGATGAAATAAATGAGCTTATTTTTATGCCCGGCTTTTCGACAGTAGATGAGGTAAGTGACTTATCTGGTCGTGGAGTTGGGATGGATGTAGTTAAGCGAAATATTCAATCATTAAATGGCTCAGTAGAGGTAACCTCAGCGGCCGGTGTTGGTTCTACGTTTACTATTAGATTACCACTTACTCTCGCTATTTTAGATGGGCAATTAGTTAAGGTGGCTCAGCATACTTATATTATCCCGCTCATTTCTATTGTGGAATCTCTGCAAATTGATATTGCTAAAGTGAGTCGAGTGGGTAAAAGCCTTGATGTATTGAGGCTTCGGGACGAATACATTCCTATTTTAAGGCTCT
This sequence comes from Pseudoalteromonas sp. GW168-MNA-CIBAN-0100, assembly GCF_040309225.1. Taxonomy (NCBI): domain Bacteria; kingdom Pseudomonadati; phylum Pseudomonadota; class Gammaproteobacteria; order Alteromonadales; family Pseudoalteromonadaceae; genus Pseudoalteromonas; species Pseudoalteromonas sp. GW168-MNA-CIBAN-0100. The sequence goes on from NZ_JBEOOL010000020.1 coordinate 26,878, forward strand.
ACGATATTTTTAATCATAAAAATGCCATTGAATCACTCGATAAAACGCTGCTTGTTGTTGTAGAAACAGATAACCAAAAGGTGGGTTTATTAGTTGATGATTTACTGTCTCAACAACAGGTTGTTATTAAAAGTTTAGAGGCTAACTATCATAAAGTTGATGGTGTATCGGGAGCCACTATTTTAGGCGATGGGCGTGTATCGCTGATTGTGGACATTAGCGGCTTAATAAAGCTCTCAGGTTTAAAAAAACCAGGTAGCCAAGAATTAACGATTGAAACGCAAGCCACTTTGGAGGCGTTATGAGCTCAGAGCAAAGCCAGTTAAGTAACCAATTAAATCTTCAGCAACAGCAAGGTGTAAAACAGTTTTTAACTTTTATTATGGCTGATGAAGAATACGGCGTTGATATTTTAACAGTACAAGAAATTCGCAGTTGGGAAGAAATTACAGTACTGCCCAATGCGCCTAAATTTGTAAAAGGCGTTATTAATTTACGCGGAACAATAGTGCCAATTATTGATTTACGGTTGCGCTTTGGATTACCAAGTGTCGACTATGGGCCATTAACGGTGGTTATCGTTGTTAAAATAGAATTTGAACTAGGTAGTAAAATTATAGGTGTTGTTGTTGATGCCGTTTCTGATGTTTACAGTATTGCGGAGCAAGATGCGAAAGCGGTTCCTAGTTTATCTGAGTCGAATAATTGTGAATATGTAGCTGGGTTGGTGAATGTTGGTGAAAAAATGGTAGCGCTAATTGACCTGCAAAAAACAATGAATATTTAGCAAATAGAAACTAAATGAATAATAAACTTAAAGGTGGTGATGAGCATGGGATGGTTTAGTAATCCAAAGCAGTCAAAATCAAGTAATGATTTAATTGTAGACGCATTGAATAAATCATTAGCGGTGATTGAGTTTGAACCTAACGGAAAAATAATTACTGCAAATATGAATTTTCTAAACGCGATGGGCTATCGTCTTGAAGAGGTTCAAGGCCAGCATCACTCTATGTTTGTTGACCCAGATGAAGCTCAGGGCAACGATTATAAGAACTTTTGGCAACGCCTGCGTAATGGCGAGTTTATCTCAGATGAGTTTAAGCGTAATGCAAAAGGTGGAACTGAGGTATGGATCCAAGCAACTTATAACCCAATTGTTGATGAGCAAGGGCAAGTATTAAAAGTAGTTAAGTTTGCCACCGACGTGACCGAGCAAAAGTTAATAGCAGCAGAAGCTTCAGGGCAAATTAGTGCTATAAGTAAATCTCAAGCGGTTATCGAGTTTAATTTAGATGGCACTATTATTGATGCCAATGATAACTTTTTAAATGCACTTGGTTATCAACTTAGCGAGATCAAAGGTCAGCACCATAGGCTTTTTATTGAACCCGAACATGCAAATAGTATCGAATATAAAGAATTTTGGGCCAAACTAGGTCGTGGTGAATTTGATTCAGGGGAATATTTAAGAATAGGGAAGCAGGGTCAGGAGGTTTGGATTCAAGCATCTTATAACCCAATTTATGATATGAACGGCAAGCCGTTTAAAGTGATTAAATACGCATCTGATATTACTGAACAAAAAGAGCTTGAAAAAGCATCTCGCAAAGCAGCCGATTTAGCAAATGCGCTTAAAGTTTGCCAAGCGAACGTAATGATTGCTGATGAAGACCTTAATATAGTATTTGTGAACGATCGTGTTCAGAAAATGCTAAAAGTCCGCGAAAAAGAATTACAAACTGTATTACCAAGCTTTTCTGTTGATAATTTAATTGGCACATGTGTTGATGATTTTCATAAGCACCCTAATCATCAGCGCGATTTATTAAAAAATCTCGATAAGCCTCATAAAGCCGAATTACTTTTAGCGGGTGTCACTTTCACCTTGATTGCTTCACCTTGGATTAGCCAAGATGGAAAGCATTTAGGCACCATTGTTGAGTGGGAAGATAGGACCAATGAGGTTGCGCTTGAAAAAGAAATTGCTGAGCTGATTGGCGCTGCAGGTAATGGCGAATTAGATACAAGAGTCGCGGAAGAAGGCAAGGAAGGATTCTTTTTACGTTTGGCTCAAGGGCTAAATAGCTTAGTTAAAATAGTTGATGATGCAGTTGCTGACACGGGCAGTATGCTCGATGCGATGGCAAATGGTGATTTATCAAAACGAGTTGAAAAAGAATATAAAGGCTCATTTGATAAACTCAAACGCGATGCTAATGCTACGGCAGATAAGTTAACGGAAGTGATTAATCGTATTAATTCATCGGCAACGCTTGTAGCCAGTGGTGCAGAGGAAATCTCTCAAGGTAATGCTGATTTAAGCCAACGTACAGAAGAGCAAGCCTCGTCACTTGAAGAAACAGCGTCGAGCATGGAAGAGATGACTAGCACCGTTCGCCAAAATGCTGATAACGCAAAAGTGGCAAACGATTTAGCAGAAGAAACATGCGAAAAGGCGATTCAAGGTGGTGAGGTTGTAAATAGAGCAGTTACGAGCATGTCGGCAATTAATGAGTCGAGCAAGAAAATTGCAGATATTATTGGTGTCATTGACGAAATAGCATTTCAAACTAACTTATTAGCGCTTAATGCTGCAGTAGAGGCTGCAAGGGCTGGTGAACAAGGTCGAGGCTTTGCGGTTGTTGCAGGTGAAGTTCGTAATTTAGCACAGCGCTCTGCAGGCGCAGCGAAAGAAATTAAAGAGTTAATAAGAGATAGTGTAGGCAAAGTAGCTGATGGCTCTCAATTAGTTAATGAGTCGGGCGCTACACTTAAAGAGATTGTTGTGTCGGTGCAAAGAGTGACGCAAATGATTTCTGATATTACAGAGGCATCTGAAGAACAAAGTGCGGGTATTGAACAAGTTAATACCGCAATCTCACAAATGGACGAAATGACGCAACAAAATGCCGCCTTAGTAGAGCAAGCCTCTGCCGCTGGCGAGTCTATGGCTGAGCGAGCTAATGAGATGCGCCAACTACTCAACTTTTTCTCAATAGGTCAGCAAGAGATGGCGATGATTTCGCCGACTATGCGCACACCTAAATTATCTCATAAGTCGCAAAGCAGTTTTGTAAGTAATAAACCCAGAGGTGATAACTTTGTAGACTCTGCTGATGAATGGGAAGAATTTTAACAACCAATCTTCTTATATACCTCGCTGAATACATAATCACAGCGAGGTATTATTTGGCAGGCTAAATTGAGAGCGAACAATGAAAGAGTTTTTGTGTACCGACCGCGACTTTAAAGAAATTGCCAGTTTAGTTTATAGCGCATGTGGAATTGTATTAGGTGAGCATAAGCGAGAGATGGTTTATTCACGCTTAGCAAGACGTATTAGAGAGCGAAAACTAACTGACTTTAAAGCCTATTTAGAGTATTTAAATAGCCATAAAGATCAGGAGTTTGATGCCTTTATTAATGCAATAACAACTAACTTAACGTCTTTTTTTCGTGAAATACACCACTTTGAATTTATAAAATCTGAGCTTGTACCTGCTCTCTTAAAGGCAAATAAAAATAGTAAGCGAGTAAGAATCTGGTCTGCAGGTTGCTCAACAGGAGAAGAGCCCTACAGTTTGGCGATGACTTTAAATAATGCATTTCCGAGCAATTGGGATGTAAAAATACTAGCAACCGATTTAGATTCTAATGTATTGGCAAAAGCACAAAAGGGTATTTACACCGCAGCGAATGTTAACGGCTTAGATGACGTGCAACTTAAGCGTTGGTTTTTAAAAAGTAAAGACGGTGAAAACTATAAAGTTAAAGATAGACTAAAAGAGTCTATTTCATTCAAGCGTTTAAACTTATTGCAAGATTGGCCAATGAAAGGATCATTTGATCTTATTTTATGTCGTAATGTTGTTATTTACTTTGATAAAGAAACAAAAGATCAGCTTTTTAAACGTTACGCCAATATATTAAATGAACAAGGTTATTTGTTTTTAGGTCACTCAGAAAGTATGGGAAAAGAGCATACGCAATTTAAAAATTTAGGGAAAACTATGTACCAAAAGGGACAAAATGCACGCAGAGTTTAGGCCGGTATTACCTAACTTTGAACATATTAAACGATATTGGGACTCGGGCCGAGGTAGCGTTGTTGCTAAAGTGCTTCCGGGTGAGTTTTATGTTTCTAAAAATAATGAGCTGATCTCTACAGTTTTGGGTTCGTGTATTGCGGCTTGTGTTTACGATGAAGTACTAGGGATTGGGGGCATGAATCACTTTATGTTACCAATTCAAAAGGGAGTAGAACTTAAGAATGCGCATAGTTTAAGTTGTCGGTACGGTAATTGGGCTATGGAGTATCTTATAAACGAAGTTTTAAAAAATGGTGCGTCTCGCTGTAACCTAAAAGTAAAACTTTTTGGTGGGGGTAAAATTATTAGTGCGATGACTGATATAGGGCTGGGTAATATTAGTTTTGCAGCGGCGTATATTAAAGAAGAGGCATTAAATCTAGTTGCCCACGATATGGGTGGACCATGGCCACGAAAAATATTTTTTCATCCGAACACCGGTAAAGTTCATATGAAAAAACTTAAAAACCTACATAATAATACGATTGAAAAACGCGAAGTCCGTTACTTACAAAACCTTAAAAAGCAAGAAGTAGTAACTGATATAGAGCTGTTTTAGGAGTATGCATGATTAAAGTATTAATAATTGACGACTCCCCCTTAATTAGGCGTTTACTCACTGAAATATTACAGCAAGCTAAAGATATTACGGTAGTGGGGAGCGCTGAGGATCCCTACGAAGCTCGCGAAATGATAAAAAAGTTAAATCCTGATGTATTAACGCTCGACGTAGAAATGCCAAAAATGGATGGCATTAGTTTTTTAAAAAACTTAATGCGATTAAGACCAATGCCAGTAGTGATGATTTCAACACTGACCCAAAAAGGCTCTCCTATTACACTCGAGGCACTCGAATTAGGGGCTATTGATTTTATAGCTAAGCCTACTAACAACGTAGGAGAGCAATTGAGTCAATATGCATCACTTGTTCAACAAAAGGTGCGAATAGCTGCTGGAGCAAGAGTAAGAAGCTATAAAAAAACGGTCGTCACAAATGAGCCTATTAATACCCATTCTCAATTTTTACTTAATAAAGTAATTGCGATAGGTGCTTCAACGGGTGGTACTGAGGCTATCAAAGAAGTACTTATTAAAATGCCACAAAATTGCCCGCCCATTGTAATTACTCAGCATATTCCTCCTGTGTTTAGCGCCTCATTTGCAGAGCGAATGAATCGTACATGCACGATAAATGTGAAAGAGGCTGAACATGGCGATAAGCTTAGCACTGGCTGGGCTTATATAGCACCAGGTGGTTTTCATTTAAGTATTAAAAAGCGAGGTGTTAGCTTGTATTGCCAGCTTGATGATGGCGAGCCGGTCAACAGACATAAACCTGCGGTAGATGTGCTGTTTAACTCATTAGTTGAGACAGGAGCTAAAAACGTAGTTGCAGCCATACTAACAGGGATGGGGAGTGATGGCGCAAAAGGGTTACTTGCACTAAAACAAAACGGTGCGTATACCTTGGCTCAAGATGAGTACTCATCGGTGGTATGGGGTATGCCTAAGGCTGCCGCTGAGTTAAATGCAGCGGACGAGATAGTTGCGCTGGATAAAATAACCCAGCGACTATTACATCAGGCAGTTAAGGTTTAGGCGCTTCAATTACCCAAGGCTGCGAAAACCAAAAGTAATCACCAGGGCTTGAAATAGAAGGGGCCGTGCAATTAAAACGAGAACGCCCTTTATTAAGCACCTTTGGTGAGGTTATTTCGACTGTATTTTTATTTACCCATTTTAAATCTGCTTGGCCTACGCTTGATACGTAACAGGCAAATTGGCTTTTATGAAAATCACCCATTTTAAATTCAATTGTGAGCGTGGGTGGATTTTGTTGTGTAACGCTATCTTGATAAGTTAAATTGGTGATATTAAACGCGCGTGAGTTAAGCTTAGTAATAAGAGTTTCTAGTTTGCTGTAAAAGCCTGATGCAGGAAAACGCGGTAAGCGGCTAAAATTAGAGTCTTTATTTACAGCGCCGGAGTGCTGACCAATACCCACAAAACCAAGCTCTGTCACAAGTGCTTGCAGCTCGTTATTAAACTCACCATACGGGTATGCTAAGTATTTATAGTCGTGGCCTATTTCTTCTTTTATACGCTTTTGAGAGCTAAGAATATCTTGCTTAATACGTGATTGCCATTGTGCATCGGTTTCGTTTTCAAGCTTAAGGTGTAAGTAATCATGTTGTCCGCTATGATTGGCTATTAATGCCCCTTTTTTAGATAATTCTTTGAGCTTATCCCACCCCATTACGTAGCTCATGCCCTCGTCTATTAATTTAGGATTTACAAAGATAGTGTACGGGTAGCCAAACTTTTCTAAAATAGGCGCCGCTTGTTCATAGTTATTGTTATAACCATCATCAAAGGTGATGGCGACAGTTTTATCAGGTAAGGTTTCACCTTGCTGAAGTGCGCTTATTAAGTCATTAAGAGGAATAACGTTAAAGTTGTGCTCTTTTAAATAGCTCAAATGTTTAGTGAATGTATTGGCGCTAACGCTCGTTACAGCGGGTAGGGTTTCACTAACATGATGATACTGTAAAATAACGGCTGCTTGAGCCCGCACAGATACACTAATGAGGATAAATAATACTAAATGAAACAATTTCTTATACATAATAAGGCACACCATAAAAGCTTGCTGTTGTTAGCGGGTCCGATGATACTATCAAATATCACAGTGCCGTTGTTAGGAATTGTTGATACTGCTGTAATTGGGCACTTAGGAAGCGCTCATTACTTAGCGGGTATTGCCCTTGGCTCTGCAGTTATATCTATTTTATTTTGGCTTGCTGGTTTTTTAAGAATGAGTACCACGGGGCTTGTGGCACAAGCATACGGAAAAAACGATTTAACCCAACTTGCCGCTTTACTTAAACGAAGCCTATTGCTTGCAAGCGCAGTGGCTGTGCTATTAATTGTGTTATCCCCATTAATAAAGCACGCTATTGCTTACCTCTCCGCCGCCAATAGCGATGTACTTATCCAAGCGTATCAGTATTTTAGCATTCGTATTTTTAGTGCTCCAGCAGCATTGTGTAATTTAGTGTTACTGGGTTGGATGCTTGGTGTACATTATGGTCGAGGCCCATTTTATTTATTACTCGTCACTAATATCGTTAATATAGTACTCGATATTTATTTTGTTGTTTATTTAGATTGGGCAGTTGCAGGCGCTGCGTGGGCTTCACTTATTGCTGATTATACGGCTTTAGTATTTGCACTGTTTTTAGTGGTTAAACTAGCTAAAAAACAAGACATTGATCTAAATGTACCGAATTGGTTGAGTATTAGCAAAATGGCTGAATTATTGAGTTTGAATAGAGATATATTTATTCGCTCTTTAATACTGCAATTATGCTTTAGTTTTATGACGTTTTACGCAGCGCGTATAGGCGAAACCACATTAGCTGCTAATGCTGTTTTACTTAACTTTCTAATGTTGGTGAGTTTTGCTCTTGATGGCGTTGCTTACGCGTCTGAGGCAAAAGTAGGGCAAGCTAAAGGCCAAGGAAGCGTTAAAAATATAGAGCTTTGGGTTAAAATAAGTGTATTTTGGGGCATGCTTTTTGGCGTCTTATATAGCGCTTTTTTTGCATTATTTGGCCGCGGTATAATCAAGCTTTTAACCAATGTGCCAGAGGTTATTCAAGAGGCAACACACTATTTACCATGGCTAATAGTGTTGCCTATTTTGGCCATGAGTTGCTTTTTGTTTGATGGTGTTTTTGTAGGGCTTACGCGAGCAAAGAACATGCGTAACAGTATGATACTTTCAGCTGGAGTTGGCTTTTTTGGTGTGTTTTGGGTGTTTATAGACTGGCAAAATAATGGGTTATGGCTTGCTATGAGCTGTTTTATGTTAATGCGCGGGGTTACATTAATAATTAAATATCACCACTTAAAAATAAATAATCAGCTATTAGATTAAACTAAATAAATGGTTTATTTCCAGAGATCGGGGTCGTGGTGTTTAGGGCCCATATCTTTTAAAACTTGTGAAAAACGATTAGCAAAAATACCGCAGTAGCCCCAACCGGCAAAAAATAATGCGGGGAGTAAAATTATAACGCCAATTATTTGTAAGCTGTAGTGAGTGTAATACCCAATAGATATGAATATCACGGCTAGCACAAACAGTGCTAAGCCGTGAAAAAAGCGCTTTAAGCTCAGCTTAGGGTTGCTCCCTAAGCGATAAATAAGCTGCTTTAGCATTTAGAAGGCCTAATAGTAAGAGTGATCGCCCGCTTCATGCTCTGTTATATCAGCAACACCGGTGATTTCTTCAAACTTAGCTATCATTTCTTTTTCAATGCCTTCTTTTAGCGTTACATCGATCATAGAACAACCGTTACAACCACCACCAAACTGAAGTATAGCTATACCTGCAGCTGTAATTTCAACAAGGCTTACTTGACCACCGTGGTTAGCAAGTTGTGGATTTACTTCGGTTTCTAGCATGTGCTGTACACGCTCGTTTAACGATGCATCGTTACCTATTTTACGCGCCTTTGCATTTGGTGCTTTTAGCGTTAACTGAGTACCCATTTTGTCGGTAACAAAATCAATTTCAGCTTCTTCTAAAAATGGAGCACTTTCTGCATCTACAACGGCATCAAAACCGTTAAAGTTTAGGCGAATATCGCTCGCTTCTACAGCGTCTTCTGGACAATAAGACACACCACATTCCGCTTGTGATGAACCAGGGTTTACAACAAACACACGAATATTGGTTTGTTGTGATTGATCTGCTAATAGTTTAGCAAAATGCGCTTGCGCTGTTTCGGAAATAGAAATCATAAAACCATCTATACTTGACTAAATTACTCGGATACTGCGTATCATACTCCGCTCATCGTGTTGCGGCTAGTGTTGAGCGTAAAAAGTTGGCATCTATTTTAAGCAATGGTAGCGTGCAAACAACGAACATTTTTTGAGTGATTTATATGCGTTTGGTATTAACATTAATGGTGGTGTTGCTTAGCTTTTCAAGTGTAGCTAAGCCACTTTCGTATTATTTTGAACAAGATGTAAAATTTGACCCTTCAATTCCTACTCCTGAGCAAGTACTCGGTTACGAAGTAGGAGAGTGGCACGTGAGACACGATCAGCTCGTACGTTATATGGAAATACTTGCGCAAAAAAGTGACCGTATAAATTTTGAAGTGATTGGCCGCACGCATGAACAACGCCCGTTAGTAATGCTAACAATTACTGCTGCTGATAAGTTATCAAGCATAGAGCAGACACGCCAAGCTCACTTAGCACGCTTAAGTAATAACAGTAGTAAAGCACAAGACGACCCTGCCGTTGTATGGATGGGTTATAGCGTTCATGGTAATGAGTCATCAGGTAGTAACTCATCTTTGCTGGTGGCATATTACTTAGCTGCTGCACAAGGTACTGAAATAGATGAGCTATTAAATAACACGGTTATTTTACTCGATCCTTCACTTAACCCAGATGGCTTAGCGCGTTTTGCTAATTGGGCCAACAGTAATCGAGGCATGAATTTATCAAGTGACCCTAAAACCCGTGAACATGTTGAAAACTGGCCAAGTAGTCGTACCAATCATTACTGGTTTGATTTAAATCGTGACTGGTTATTACTACAGCATCCTGAATCGCGTGCGCGTATTGCTAAATTTCATCAGTGGAAACCAAATGTCTTAACCGATTTTCATGAAATGGGGCCTAATAGCAGTTACTTTTTTCAGCCAGGTATTCCAAGCCGTAAACACCCAATAACACCTGATGAAAATGTAACGTTAACTAAAGCGATTGCTAACTATCACGCAAAAACGTTAGATAAAAACAACGCACTTTATTTTACTGAAGAAAGCTTTGATGACTTCTATTACGGTAAAGGTTCAACCTATCCCGATGTAAATGGCGGCATAGGCATTTTATTTGAGCAAGCAAGTTCTCGTGGACATATTCAAGACACTATAAATGGACCTTTGAGCTTTCCTTTCACTATTAAAAATCAACTGTTAACGAGTTTATCTACCTTTAAGGCAGCAGTTGATAACCGCCAAGCATTACTTGATTACCAGGCTAAATTTTATAATCAGGCTACTGATTTAGCCAGCGATGAAAGCTTTGAAGGGTATGTTGTTGAAGGTGCAAGCGACAACACCCGTATTATGCACTTTTTAGAATTGTTAAAGCAGCACCAAATTAACGCTTACCCACTTACTAAATCATTAAAAGCAGATGGTAAGAATTTCAGTACACATAGCTATTTTGTACCATTAGCACAACCACAATATCGTTTGGTAAAAGCGATTTTTAGTGAGCAAAAAAACTTTGCCGATAATACTTTTTACGATGTATCTGGCTGGACATTAGCGCATGCGTTTAATTTGCCATTTTCTAAAGTTAAAAGTAGTTGGGGATTAAAAGTTGCTGATAAAGCATGGGAAAAAGTAGCAACCCCATCATTTTCTTCACTCACCGAAGGTTACGCATTTGGTTTTTCGTGGGATGATTATTTAGCACCTAAAATGTTAAATAGCTTATTACAGCAAGGTATAAAAGCACGTGTAGCGCTAAAAGCATTAACGGCTAAATCAACATCAGGAGAAATTAATTTTAAACCTGGAAGTATTATTATACCGGCTGGACTACAAACAAATACAGATTGGATTACCTTGCTAAATAAAGCACAAAATGAGTTTGGTATTGCAATCAAACCTATTACATCAGGCTTAACAAGCAAAGGAGCCGATTTAGGGTCGCGATCAATGGCGGTTGTTAGTGCTCCAAAAGTACTGCTTATTGGCGGGCAAGGCGCAAGCCAGTACGAAGTCGGCGAAGTGTGGTATTACCTAGATCGCTTTGTAGGTGTTGCACCAACAATTGTTGAAATGAACCGCTTTAGTTCACTCGAGTTAAGTGACTACAGTCATATTGTGCTTGCTCATGGCAATTACAATAGCTTATCTGATGCCGACAAAGTGGCTATTAAAAGCTGGGTAAGGAAAGGCGGCGTTATTTGGGGTCACAAAGGCGGCGCTAAATTTTTAGCTGATCAGCAATTACTCAAAGCAAGCTATCTATCACGACAAGATGTAGCAAGTGCATTTAAAACGACAGGTTTAAGTTATGGCGATAAAGATCATTTAGCAGGACGTCAACGCATTGCAGGTGCTATTTTTAATACTAATGTAGATTTAACTCATCCGCTTACATTTTCACTTAAGCGTAATACATTGCCCGTATTCAAAAACAGTACTTGGTTGCTAGAAGCTTCTGATGCTCCGTTCGTAAATGTACTTACCTACACTAAAAATCCATTATTGGCAGGCTTTACCGATGCCGTTAATGTTGAGCAAGTTGCTGGCGGCGCAGGATTAATTGCTCACTCATACGGACGAGGTACAGTGATAGGCATGACCGACGACCCTGTATTTAGAGGTTACTGGTATGGGACTAGTCGACTACTAAGCAACGCTTTATTTTTTGGTCATACGTTTCGTGCAAATGGCGAATAATACCAATTCGCTTAATTAAGTGATCTATTTTGAGGATGGAAAAACGTGTTGATAGCTAGGCAAAAAATTCGCTATTTAGTTGTTCTCGGCAATTGCTCCTGCATTGCTCTACCTTCTGCATCCATGCAGTCGTAAATGAGAATTTTTTAACACAGGCAGCGACACGTTTAGCCCCGCAAAATGATCAAGTATTATTGCGGATTGGTATAATAATTTTTAATAATTAAATAGGCGTTAAGCAAGTTGTAAAAGCCCACACTTGTTTAGCGCCTGCTTGTTTTAGTGCACTAGTAGCTGCGTTTAATGTTGCCCCTGTCGTCATCACATCATCAACAATAGCGACTGTCTTACCGCCCATATCCTCTGTACAAATAAAGGCATTTTTTAAGTTTTTAATACGCTTTGCTTTAGATAGCTCCGACTGGGCTTGTGTTTTTTTATTGCGAATAAGTACGTTACTCACTGATGCGTAATTAGCTAAACATGGTTGCCAAACTTGGCTTACCTGATTAAACCCGCGAGTAATGAATCGGCTTTTATGAAGAGGTAAAATAATAAAGGTATCTGGCAAAGTAGGGCTTTGCTCAAAAAACTGCGTTAATTGTTTTTGTATAACTTGCTGCAATGCCTTTTTATAATGAATTTGATTATTAAATTTTAGCCTTTTAAGCCAATGTTCAAAGGGAGGTTGATAAAAAGCACAGGCAAATAATTTATCAAACTCGCAATTAGGAAACATCTCAACAATATCGGGTCGATGCAGTAAATTCTCATGCTTACTAAAATCAAACAATGGTAAATCTTCAAGGCAATAATCACAAAGCCCTAAAGAGGTCGTAATCGTATTTTGACATTGCACGCAATAAGAGGGAAATAACCAATTTAAAATGGCTTGTTTCACTGACTCGCTCCTTGCATTGCAATCGCCTTTTTAAACGTTATGATGAGCCTAAGTTTGGTAAAGGTTAGGCAAATATGCAAAATGAGTTAGTGTTATTACATGGTTGGGGAATGAATCAGGGCGTATGGCAGTTAGTACAGCCAGAACTTGAGTTTTTATATTCAGGAAGTGTACGTAGCCTTGACCTACCTGGGTTTGGCAATAGCCATGTTTGCCCAAGCCCTTATACTTTGCATGATGCAGCAGAAACTTTAAGTAAGCAGTTAAAGCCGAAGACCATTTTAATGGGGTGGTCGTTAGGTGGATTATTTGCACTTTATATTGCTAAGCATTGGCCTGAAAAAGTATCAAAAGTTATTTTAATTGCATCGACTCCTTTTTTTGCGGAGGCAGATAATTGGCCCGGAATAAAAGCGAATGTATTGGCGCAGTTTAAAGAGCAGTTAGTTAATCATCGAGAAAAAACAATAGAGCGCTTCTTAGCTATTCAAGCGATGGGTAGCGAGTCGGCGCGTGATGATATAAAGCTGCTTAAACAATTACTAAATCAGTACAGCGCACCACAAAGCGACGCCCTGAGTGCTGGTTTAGATATTTTACAAAACGACGATTTACGTGATTTATTTGCTCATTGCCCAGTACCTATCAAAGGAGTATTTGGCCGACTTGATGCCTTAGTGCCTTATAAAGCAATTAGTGAAATGTCAGTACTAAATACTGAGTTTGAATACGAGGTGCTAGATAAAGCGTCGCACGCGCCATTTATTTCTCATAAAAGTGAGTTTTTATCTGTCGTTAAATCAATGCTTTAAAATAGAGCTAAGAATAGCGCTGTTTAAAGCTTTATTTTGAGCAGAACCTGAGCGATAATTAAACAATGTTTATTTGGTGGAGGTTTTAATATGCCAATCGGATCTGTATTTAATAGTGGTGTAGAAGGGTTTAATCGAGCTAGCCAAGGTATTGAAAAAGCCAGTGCTGAGATTAACCGTGCCAGTATAGAACAGCAAGATGACGCGCAATTAGCGCAGCAACGTCAGCTTACAGCAGCACGCCCTGAAGAAGCTATTACTGCACCTGTAGCACAGCCTGCTCGTGTTGATGAAGCGCTTGTTAACTTAAAAGTTGAAGAGTTTAATGCCAAGGCAAATACGCAATCAATTCAAACGGCCGATGATGTACTTGGCACGTTAATCGATATTAAAGTTTAGTATTATGAATATTGTCACGCCATTTCCGTCTATCAATATAAACACTGCAAATGTTTATACGGAAACTGCACGGCGTGACAACCAACTACGCGAAGTTATTCCTGCTCCCGCATCTAGTAGCGCAAGCAATACAGAAACCAAAGCGCAAAGTGATTCTGAAAAAGCAAAATTACCAGGCAGTAGCGATGCTGCGACGTATAACGCAACGGGAAAAATAGCAGACGAAAAGTCAGTTCAGCAGCGCGATGGAAACTCAGAAAACCCTGAGGGCTCTGAGGAAGAAAGTGAAACAATCGAGAAAAAAGAATCTGAGCAAGAAGAGCTGCAATTAGAACAAGAACAACAACAAATTACAGAGCTAAAAGCACGAGATACTGAAGTACGAATACACGAGCAAGCACACGCTTCTGTAGGTGGGCAACATGCTGGCTCGCCAAGCTATGAGTATCAACGTGGCCCAGATGGTACTAACTACGCAGTTGGCGGAGAAGTACAAATAGATGTATCAGAAATTCCGGGTGACCCGCAAGCGACTATAGACAAAATGCAAACGGTACGAGCTGCCGCATTAGCACCTGCAGAGCCTTCGGGAGCTGATCTCTCTATTGCTGCAGATGCTACGCAAAAGCTAGCAGCGGCTCAAGCTGAGCTTGCACAACCTGAAAAAGAAGACGACGAAGACGCAAAAAGTAAGCTTGAAGCTTCATTCTCTAGCGATGAAAGCGGCGATACTAAAACAGCTAAAAGTGATGAGAAAACACGTGATGCCGATGTTGAGGCACGGGCGGGGCGTATTGCTAACTTTTATCAAATGGCTACATCGCCAGCGAGCCAAGGTGGTTTTTCAGCGTTAAGTTAATATTTTAGCAAAACGTAACCACAAAAAAACCGCTTACGCGGTTTTTTTCGTTTTAGCTTAGCTGTACAACTATTATTTTTTCACTTTAGCATTAGCGAACGCATCGGCAAATGCATTACCCATTAACGCATTACCGTTGTCACGTTTAGGCTTTGCAGCGCGAGGTTGCGAATTATTAGCACGTGCTTGTGGCTTTTGCGTAGCTGGCGCTGCTGACTTATTACTTGTGTCAATGTCGTCATCTAAGCGCATAGTAAAGCTTATACGTTTACGTGCAGCATCTACTTCAACAACTTTAACCTTTACAATATCACCAGCTTTAACAACTTCACGCGGATCTGATATAAATTTATTCGTGATTGCTGAAATATGCACTAAACCATCTTGGTGAACACCTACATCAACAAACGCACCAAAATTAGCAACGTTTGAAACCACGCCCTCTAAAATCATACCTGGTTTTAGGTCACTAATTTTTTCAACACCGGCTTTAAACTCAGCTGTTTTAAATTCAGGGCGAGGATCTCGACCTGGTTTATCAAGCTCAGTAATAATGTCGGTAACGGTTGGTAAGCCAAACTTTTCGTCAGTGTAATCGTTAGCAGCAAGTTTAGTTAAAAAGTCGCTGTTACCAATTAGGTTACTGACATCTACGCTATTGCGTTCACAAATACGTTTAACAACAGGATAAGCTTCAGGGTGAACTGATGAGTTATCTAGAGGATCGCTACCATTGTTAATACGTAAAAAACCAGCCGCTTGTTCAAATGCTTTTGGCCCTAAACGCTCAACCTTTTTAAGCTCACTACGTTTAGTAAATGTGCCGTTAGCATCGCGATAATTAACGATATTTTGCGCTAATGTTTTGTTTAAACCAGATACGCGTGTAAGTAGCGGTACCGATGCCATGTTTAAATCTACGCCTACTGAGTTTACACAGTCTTCAACTACTGAAATAAGGCTTTGGCCTAATTGGCTTTGCGATACATCGTGTTGGTATTGGCCAACACCAATTGATTTTGGCTCAATTTTAACAAGTTCAGCAAGAGGGTCTTGAAGGCGGCGCGCAATAGAGACAGCCCCTCGTATAGAAACATCTAAATCTGGAAATTCATTAGCTGCAAATTCAGAAGCTGAGTAAACCGATGCACCCGCTTCGCTAACCATAATTTTACTAAGCTTAAGTTCGCTGTTTGCTTTCATAAGCTCAGCAACCAACTTATCTGATTCGCGTGATGCAGTACCGTTACCAATCGCAATTAGCTCAACTTTATGCTGACGACAAAGCTGCTCTAACGTACGCACTGATTTATCCCAATGATTTTGTGGAGCATGAGGGAAAATAGTTTGTGTAGCTAGTAATTTACCTGTGCTATCAACAACGGCAATCTTACAGCCAGTACGAAGGCCTGGATCAAGACCTAAAGTAGTACGAGGGCCTGCAGGTGCTGCCATTAATAAATCTTTTAAGTTTTTAGCAAATACGTCGATTGCACCAGCTTCTGCTTTTTCGCGCATTGCCGCAAAAAATTCATTCTCTAGGTGTAATCCTAACTTAATTTTCCACGCCCATTGCACAACGTTTAATAACCAAGGACTTGCCGCTTTATATTTAATATCTAAACGGTAATGGTCAGCAATCATGTTGGCACATAGTTGCGCTGAATTTTCAGCGCTAGGCTCTGGATTAACATTTAACTGAAGTACACCTTCATTTCGGGCTCTAAGCATAGCAAGCGCACGGTGAGAAGGTACTTTTTTGAGAAGTTCTTGATGCTCGAAGTAGTCACGGTATTTTGCACCTGCTTGCTCTTGGCCTTTAATTACAGTGCTTTCAATTGCGCCGTTTTGGCTTATGTGGCTTCTAAATTTAGCAAGTAATTTTGCGTCTTCAGCAAAGCGCTCCATCAAGATAAATTTAGCGCCTTCGAGTACCGCTTTTGTATCTGCGAAACCTTTTTCAGCATTTACAAACTGCTCTGCTTGTTGCTCTGGGTCAAGGTTAGCATCTTTAAATAGTGCATCTGCAAGTGGCTCTAAACCTGCTTCAATTGCTATTTGGCCTTTAGTACGGCGCTTAGCTTTATAAGGTAGGTATAAATCTTCAAGTTCAGTTTTACTTTGTGCATTAGTTATATCGGCACTTAGCTCTGGCGTTAATTTATTTTGCGATTCGATGGTCGATAAAATAAAACTACGGCGCTCTTCTAGTTCACGTAAATACGATAAACGCTGCTCTAAAAGGCGTAATTGGGTGTCGTCTAGGCCGCCGGTAACTTCTTTTCTGTAGCGGGCAATAAAAGGAACAGTTGCGCCTTCATCAAGTAATTTTGTAGCTGCAACAACCTGTTGCTGCTGTGCGTTTAACTCACCGGCTAAACGTGCAGAGATATCGCTCATGCAAAAACCTTTTTATACAATAAAATAAGACCAGAAGCGTGTTACTGGCGCCGTTAATTGCTTGAATAATATCACAGGAGGTAGTAATAAAAAGCTCTTAAAGCAAGCTATTTCACTTGCTTTAAGATGGTTGGGAGGGGAGTAAATCAATTCA
The DNA here is from genome assembly GCF_040309225.1 of Pseudoalteromonas sp. GW168-MNA-CIBAN-0100. NCBI lineage: Bacteria > Pseudomonadati > Pseudomonadota > Gammaproteobacteria > Alteromonadales > Pseudoalteromonadaceae > Pseudoalteromonas > Pseudoalteromonas sp. GW168-MNA-CIBAN-0100. The sequence continues at coordinate 43,999 of NZ_JBEOOL010000020.1, forward strand.
ACTAAAAGAGCGCCCTAGTGAGGATGCTCAATGTTTTCTAATACTTCACTGAAAGAGTGAGCAATAGGGCTAATATGTAGTGGAATATGTAATGTTTTAGCTATTTGGCGAGCTGAAATTAAACCACAAATTTCGCTACTTGCTGTTGTTACTAATAAAAACATTACACCTTGATGCTCCATTGTTTGCAGCGCATCACCAATACATGCATAGCTTAAACTTTGCATGCTTACACCTGTAAGTCGGCTAATTGGCGTCATAATATCGCGTAAACTTACTTCACTTCGTGGGGTATTTAAACGCTCTGCAATAATAGTAATTTTAGAGCTTTGTAAATCGGCGCTAGAAACAAGACCAATCAATTTTTGGTTCTCGTCGGTTACTAAAACAAAATCAGATTGTTGTGCACTAACTTGTTTAAGTGCATCTGTAATCGTTGTTGTATGCTCTGCACGAATAGGCGTTTTTTGAGTAAAGTTATTTACCATTTTTAGCGCTGGAGATGATAAATCAATCAATGGTTGGTCATCTGCAAATGTGCTTGCAATAACGCCGTGAGAAACATTTAGAGTACGTAATTCTTTAAAGTTAGACATAGTAGTCACCTTAGTAGTTATAAAATTTAATTAAGTTGTAAAATAATGAATTAAATTAAATAGCTAGGTGGTCCGCGTTGGTACGCAGTGCTAAAAGGTCTGTTTAGGTTGGTGCTCTTATAAAAAGAATCTACGACATTAGGAAGTGGTTGAGGCGACCTAAAGGTAATAGTATTAACGTGAGAGTCTACGTCAAAATCGAGGTTTGCTTGGTCAGGAATGTCACAAGCAATAAAGTGATTAGATAGTTTAGCGTTATCAAGGTTTACTTCAGTGTTACTGGCATGCAGCGTCAAACTTACACTCATTAAAAGTGCAAACAATACGGCATTATTTAATATGCGCTGTACTATGTTTGACATAACCACGACCTTAATTAACTGCTTTCAAATTAAACAAATCAACTTGAATAATTCAGTTATAGCTTATTGGTTTAATTTACACAATCAAAAGTTAACATGATCTGAATCAAAACTTTTTATTTCTTTTTTTGGTAATCGATACTGTTTACATACCACTGTTTTTTACCCTGAGGAGTAGGTACCTCAAAATCGTCATCTACTTGTTTTTTAATCAGCGCCCGCGCCATAGGTGAGTCTATCGATATGTAATCTTTTCGGTCGTAAATTTCATCAGGTCCGACAATTCTGAATTTTTTAGTTTCACCTTCTTCGTTTTCAATTTCGACCCATGCACCAAAAAACACTTTTCCATCTTGAACGGGAGAGTAGTCGATGATTTTTAAATCAGGTATGCGTTTGCGTAAATAGCGTACACGACGGTCAATTTGGCGTAGCAAACGCTTGTTGTACTGATAGTCTGCGTTCTCAGAGCGATCTCCGAGGCTGGCTGCCCAGCTTACTATTTTTGTTACTTCTGGGCGTTTAACGTTCCATAGTTGGTCGTGTTCTTGTTGTAATTGTAAGTAACCTTCGCGGGTAACTAAATTTGTTTTCATGGTGAATTCTTTATTAGCTCTAATGGTGTGCACGTTATTAAATTTGCCAAAACTTGTCGAGCGTAAAATGTAATAAAGTACGAGTAAGTAAGCTTTGAAATGTTCAGTAACAATCTAAGCAAGTAATTAGTTTTTGATTATTAAGTTTTTCATTTATATTAACTAGTAATTGGATATAAAAATAAGAAAGAGATTATGGGACACGAAACCACAAAAGTATTAGTTGTTGATGACGATATGCGCTTACGCAGTTTGCTTGAACGTTATTTAGTAGAGCAAGGCTTTATTGTTAGGACCGCAGGAAACTCGGAGCAAATGGATAGACTCCTAGAGCGAGAAAACTTTCACTTAATGGTTCTCGATTTAATGCTCCCAGGCGAGGATGGCTTATCTATTTGCCGCCGTCTACGCCAAAAAGAAAATGAAATTCCTATTGTTATGCTTACTGCAAAGGGCGACGAAGTAGATCGCATTATTGGCCTTGAACTTGGCGCTGACGATTACATTCCAAAACCATTTAATCCACGAGAGCTACTTGCTCGCATAAAAGCCATTTTACGTCGCCGCGCAAAAGAAGTGCCAGGCGCACCTGCTGCTGAAGAAAACTTAATCGCTTTTGGTAAATTTACGCTTAATTTAGCAACGCGCGAAATGAGTGAAGGGGATAAAACAATATCGCTTACCAGTGGTGAGTTTGCAGTGCTTAAAGCGCTTGTTTCGCATCCACGTGAGCCACTTAGCCGCGATAAGCTAATGAACTTAGCGCGTGGCCGCGATTACAGTGCGCTTGAGCGAAGCATTGATGTGCAAGTGTCGCGACTTCGCCGCATGATCGAAGTAGATGCTGCCAATCCACGATATATTCAAACCGTTTGGGGTTTGGGGTATGTGTTTGTTCCCGACGGTGAAAAGTAATATTTATGGGCATGTTTCCGCGCAGTGCTTTTGGACAAACTGTTTTTTTAGTGGCGGCTCTGCTGCTCATAAATCAAATAGTGTCTTATGTTACGGTTAGTTTTTATGTTGTAAAACCAACCATTGAGCAAGTTAACTTGATGCTTGCTAAGCAAATTAAAACAGTATTCATTGACTGGGAAGATGGCGTTGAAATAAACGACGAAGTATCTGCAAAGTTTTTTGAAATTACCGGCATTGAAGTCATGACTCAGCGAGAAGCGATGCGCCAAGGGCTTGGGCAAAGCCGCGAATATTCTATGCTATCGCGCAGCATGACTGAGCAACTTGGTGGTTATTCTCGTGTACGTATTAGCCAAACTGATCCGTTGATTTATTGGGTTGAAGCACCGCAAGCGCCAGGTTATTGGGTAAAAGTACCGCTTAAAGGCTTTAAAGAGAACAACTTAGAGTTTTTAACTTTTTACTTATCAAGTATTGGCTTTTTAAGTGTGCTGGGTGGGTGGTTGTTTGCAAGGCACCTTAATAGACCATTAAAAGCACTGCAACAAGCTGCAGTGAAAGTGGGTAAAGGCGACTTTTCTACCAAGTTAGAAGAACAAGGCTCAACAGAAGTAATAGAAGTAACGCGCGCGTTTAACCAAATGTCGCGCGGAATTGCTGCACTTGAAAACGACCGCCGTTTACTAATGGCCGGTGTATCTCATGATTTACGTACGCCGCTTACGCGTATCCGTTTAGCCACCGAAATGATGGTTGATGAAGACGACTATCTTCGTGAAGGTATTATTTACGATATAGAAGACATGAACGGGATTATTGATCAGTTTATTGAGTATCTACGCCACCATAAACGTGAAGAACTAAGTTGCGAAGATATCAATGCTTTAGTTGCCGAGGTTGTCAATTCTGAGCTTCAGCATCAACGTACTATTACGTTTAAAAGTAATCCAAAGATAGGCAATATACCGTTAAGCTCTGTGGCTATTAAGCGTGTAATTACCAACATGATTGGTAATGCACTGCGTTATTCTGAGGGCGATATTGAAGTACTTAGCTACTTTAATTCAAACAAAAAGTATGTAGTTATCGCTGTAAACGATAATGGCCCCGGCATTCCTGAAAACGAATTAGAGTCTGTTTTTGAGCCTTTTAAACAAGGCGATGCTGCACGAGGAAGTGAAGGCAGTGGCCTAGGCCTTGCTATTATTAAACGCATTGTTGATATGCACGACGGTAAAGTAAAGCTAGAAAACCGCCCAGAAGGCGGTTTAAGTGCACAAGTATATTTGCCAATAAAGGTCTTGAATTAATTTAAAAAATACCTAAAGGCGCTTTTAGACTATTGAATTTTAATATCAAGGAATAAATGTGGTTGTTAAGGAAGATGATAAAATATTTTTAGATAGACCAATATTCGTATGGGTCATTTCCGGGTTAATTTTATTTTCTGTATTGTGTTTCTCAGTTGAAACATTGCCAGACTTAAGTAGTGAAACAAAAGTATTTTTAAAGTACTCCGAACTGTTAATTGCTGTAATTTTTACTCTTGAATATTTAACAAGGGTTGCCTTATCGCAACGCAGGCTAAACTTTGTTTTTAGCTTCTATGGAGTTGTGGATCTTGTTGCTATTTTACCTTTTTATCTAGCATTTGCTGTAGATTTAAGGACATTACGCTTAATTAGGCTATTAAGATTAGTTCGAGTATTGAAGGTAGTAAGATATAACACTGCTTTACTTCGATTTGCGAGGGCTATTTACTTAGCAAAAGAAGAGTTAGTTATTTTTACAGGGATGAGTTTGGTTTTATTATATCTTTCAGCTGTAGGTATTTATCATTTTGAGCACACTGCGCAGCCAGAGGTTTTTAAATCAATTTTTGATAGCCTTTGGTGGTCAGTTGCCACATTAACTACAGTTGGATATGGCGATATCTACCCTATAACTATTGGGGGACGTTTTTTTACTTTTTTCATCTTAATGATTGGGCTTGGACTCGTAGCTGTCCCCACTGGTATTGTAGCTTCAGCCTTGTCTGCTGTCAGACGCGAAGATGAAGTTAGTTGCAATTTAGAGAAATAAATTAAAGGCCGCTATATTTTACTGCGGCCTTTAATTTCTATTTTAAAGTGCTTTAAAACGAATAGCTGTACCGCCACTAGTGGCTAATTTAAGTGTTAGTTTATCGCTTGCAGTTACAACACGTTTTTCGATAGCTAGATCGTACGGATTGTTTTTCCACTCTGCGCTTTTACCATCTTTATAAATTTGTGCTTCAAACTTTTTGCCTTGCTCTAAAAAGTCGAGTTTTACCTCAATTGTTCTGGCTTTTTCGTCAGTAACAGCACCTAGGTACCAATCGTTTCCTGAGTATTTAGTGCTTTTACGTTCTTTACGAGCGAATACAATAAAGTCGCCTACTTCACCATCAATAGCAATACTTTGCTGCCAATCTGTTGGTACGTCTTGAATGAATTGAAACGCATCGGGCTTAGCCAAATAGTTTTTAGGTAAGTCGGCAGCCATTTGAATTGGGCTATACAAAACAACATAAAGTGCAAGTTGTTTGGCAAGTGTAGTTTGTGGGCGGTTTGTATCGCCTCCTAAACCATTAAAGCTCATATCAAAAATACCTGGCGTAAAGTCCATTGGTCCTGCAAGCATGCGGGTAAAAGCAAGCATTGGTACATGCTCTGGTGGGTTAGGTGGTGAACCCCATGCATTGTATTCTTGTCCGCGTGCGCCTTCGCGCGCAATCCAGTTTGGATAAGTACGGCGCAGGCCTGTATCTTTAATTGGCTCGTGAGTATTAATGCTAATTTTATGTTTAGCTGCAAGTTTTACGTTATAAAGGTATTCGTTAACCATAAACTGGCCGTCATGCCATTCGTGGCGAGCAATACCGTTTTTGTCTATACGTTTTATATTTCCGCCATCGGCTACATAACCTGTTTTTACTTGGCTTACGTTTGATTTTTCGTAAAGGGCAAAGGCATCTTCCATTTGGTCACGGTAGTTGCTTACATTGCCTGATGTTTCATGGTGGCCAATGAGCTGTACGCCTTTTTCTTTGCCGTATTGAGCAAGCGCTGCTATATCAAAGTCGTCGTACGGTTTGGTAAAGTTAAATACATCGCCATTAAAATACCAATCGCCATCCCAACCAATATTCCAGCCTTCAACGAGTACACCATCAAAACCATACTGCGCTGCAAAATCCATATAGTATTTTGTGGTTTGCGTAGTGGCGCCGTGTTTTTTACCGCTACCCCAAGTTTGCGTGTTTATATGCATACCCCACCAGATACCCACGTATTTGCCAGGCTTAACCCACGACACATCACCGAGTTTATTAGGCTCGTTTAGGTTTAGTATTATATCTGAATTAACTAAGCCAACAGCGCTGTCGGCTATTTGAATGGTGCGCCATGGTGTTTTAAAAGCACCTTGTTTTTTAACTGCAACACCATCTGACCACGGCGTTAAATCGGCAGTGAACGTACCAGAGCGGCGTTGATTAAGCACCATGCCTGCGTAATCAACAAGTGCGGCTTCATGAATGCTAATATGAGTACCGTCACTTGTTTTAAACGTAAATGGTGTGTGAGCTAGTGGAGCTTCGTTAAGTGGAGTAGTGTTGTAAACATATTCGTAGCGGTTCCAGCCACGAGCAGGTATCCACCATGCTGTTGCATCATGACTATTGTTTATTGCAAATTCAGTTAGCTCTTTGGTTATTTCTGTATGTTCGAAGCCGGCTTGTTGTGGTACTTCGTATCGAAAACCTACACCACTATCAAATGCTTTAAATCGAATTGTGTAGGTACCTTTATTTGGCTCATTTTTTGTAAAGGTAACGGCTACTTCGTTATATTCGTCAACAACGTTTTGGCGTTCGCCCCAAGGTTGTTGCCACTGCGAGTTAACGCTTTGTTGTTCAATGCTTTTAATTTTAAAGCCGTCGCTAAAAGCTGCTTGTGTTTTAAATTCAAACCCCAGTAAAGATTTGTTTATAACCGCTTTGTTTTTAAATTTTATTGCGTAGCTTGGCGTGTTGTTTTCGTCAGAGATGCTTACTGTTATTTGTGTGTCTGGCGATTTTAGCTCTACGGTTTGTCCGTAGCTATTACTAGCAAAGGCTAAAAGCACAAGTGCTGGTATTCTCATGGTGTGTCCTTAGATGAGTCGGTGGTGACATCTAAGGATAATGACTGTTGATGATTAATACGACTGCTTACATACGTATTCAATGTTTTAAAAAATAGAAAGAATTTGGTGGCTTAATCGGTCTATAATGTAAACAAATTGATAATAGCGACAAGAAAATGATAAAAAGCTTACTTTATGTATTTTTACTAAGTGTTAGTACTGGAGTTTTTGCAGCAAATATTACAATTAAAAATGCTAATAATGACCCATTACCTAATGCTGTTGTATGGCTAACTGCAGGAGACACCTCTAGCGTTATTCCTCCAGAAGCACCTTATGCGATGACCCAGAAAAATCGAGAATTTAAGCCGCGTATTTTAGTTGTCCCACAAAATGCAAAGGTAGAGTTTCCGAATGCGGACTCAATCATGCATCATGTTTATTCATTTTCTAAAGCCAAAACGTTCGAATTAAAGCTATATAAGGAGCACCCAAAAGCGCCCATTACTTTTGATCAAACGGGTGTTGTTGAGCTTGGCTGTAATATTCATGATTGGATGTTAGGTTATATTGTGGTGGTAGATAGCACTATTTTTGCAATCACTGATGAAAACGGGAATGTTGATTTAAATGCCAATGCAGGCGAATACACGTTAAGTGTTTGGCATTCTGGGTTTAGTGATATTAGTAAGGTTGAATCTCAAACTATCAATGTGGCTACTAACCCTATCACTTATAAAGTAAAGCAGGAAATTGCGGAGCAAATTGATTTTGCTACGGATGAATTTGATGACTATTAATCGCTTAACGAGGCTGGCATTTTTAGCCGGTGCTTTATGTTTTAGTAATGTGTTGTATGCACAAGTAAAAGGCTTAATACAAATTAGAGCCGTGCAGGGTGACGATATACGTAGCTTCCAAGAAGGCGGCCTTGGGCTATATCGGCACGATACTAAAAGCGACGAACTTATTTTATCCCAAGGTATTTTAGATTTTAATGTTGATTTAGCATCTAGTTGGTCGGCTCATGGGGTGTTAAATGCGAATCAAGATCCTGACGTTGGCCTTGGTTTTACGCAGGCTTATATAAAGTATCAGCCGCTATCTAACAGCAACTATAAATGGCACATGCGCGTGGGGGGCTTTTACCCACTTATGTCGCTTGAAAATCCTGATATAGGGTGGACTTCTCCTTATAACTATACAAACTCAGCTATTAATAGCTGGATAGGCGAGGAAGTACGCACTGTTGGCGCAGAGGTAACTATTAAGCGCCCAGCAAAACGTTTTAACAGCGCTCATAGCTTTAGCTTTGTAGGTGCTACATTTAAAGGCAATGACCCTGCAGGTACTTTACTTGCGTGGCGTGGTTTTGCATTACACGATAGACAAACTACATTTAACGAAAGTATTAAATTTGCGCCTATAGCGGCATTAAATGCATACGAATTACGTTGGCAGGCTAATCAGGTTTTACCGTTTGAAGAAGTAGACGGGCGTTTTGGCTATTACGCTGGCGTACATTGGGATTACTTAAAAAAATCACAATTTCGAATTTATTATTACAACAATAACGGTGACCCAACCACACTTAATATTAGTACAGGGCAGTATGCTTGGGATACTCGCTTTACAAGCGCCGCTTGGCTTTATAAGTTTAATAGTAAAACACGTTTAATAGCACAGGTACTTAATGGTAAAACTGAAATGGGCAGTAACGCATTAATTGATAATGCTTTTTATAGCCATTATTTAATGCTGAGCCATAAAGAAGGCAAACATCGAGTTTCAGTACGTTATGATTATTTTAAAGTTACTGACAACGACACAACTGCGTTTGACCCTAATGCCAGCAATGGGGAAGGCTTAACAGCAACATGGCGCTACCAGCTCACTAATAAACTACAAATAGGGGTTGAAGGTTCTGCACTTAAAAGTGTTGCAAAAAATAGAGAGCCAATTGGATTTAATGAACGAATCTCGCAGCAGCAAATAATGCTAAATGCGCAATGGCGTTTTTAAAAGTATAAAAAAGGGAGCATTTAAATGCTCCCTTTTTAGTTTAATAAAATTGGTATAGATTATACCAACCTGCATAAATCTTTGATCAATTTAACGAATTAAATTGCACTATAACGTCGTTAAAAATTTTTTATTTAGAACAACTAGATACAAAAATTTTTGCCTAGTTCTAGCGTAATTTTCTTAACGTTAAATAGACCCTATATATAAGCAGATTGGTATTATTTTTTATCGAATGCGCGTTTCATGTAGTTAGGTGTAGCGAGTGCACCATGGTGAATACCGTTGTTATAGTACTCGCTGTGCTGTGCAATATTTGCAGCAGCGTCTTCTCTAAAACCGTCAAATGCTTGTGATTTACGCGCAAGTGTTACTGACCATAAACCGCTTGGGTAAATTGGTTGTGGGAATGGCAGTGTTTGTAAATCCTTAAAGCCTACGCTTAGCATTGCTTCGCGCATTTCAACTAATAATGGCATGTGCATAAGTGGCGATTCACTTTGTTGTACTAAAATACCACCTGGGCGCAGTGCATCTAAACAGCTTGTGTAAAACGCATGATTAAATAAACCCTCACCTGGACCTACCGGATCTGTGCCATCAACAATCACTACGTCGATAGATTCGCCAGCGGCTTCGCGCATGTATTTAATACCGTCGTCAAACATAACAGTTGCACGGGCGTCGTTATTAGATTCACAAAGCTCTGGGAAGTATTTTAACGACATTTGCGTTACTACTTCGTCGATATCTATTTGCGTTACAGTTTCTACGCCTGGGTGTTTTAATACTTCGCGTAAAGTACCGCAGTCGCCGCCGCCAATAATAACGACGTTTTTAGGGTTTGGATGCGCTAAAAGTGCAGGGTGGCTGATCATCTCATGATAAAAGAAGTTTTCGCGGGTTGTTACCATAGTACACCCGTCGATGATCATTAAATTACCAAAGTCTGTGGTTTCAAACATTTCTACCTTTTGAAAAGGAGACTGTTTTTCATCTAACTTTTTATTAATACGTAATGAAAATGCGCTGCCATCGCGGTCGCTAATTTCAGTAAACCACTTACTTTGATCTAAATTTGCCATAGTTACTATTACACTTTTTAGGTTGAGTATGAAAAAGGGGCAATTCTGCCAGTGCTTGGCGTTTTGCTCAATGACATTTTAACTGATTTGACGAATAAAGTTAGTTAGGAGTGAGTGAAAGTTCAATTTTTGTTAGCCTAGTGGATAGTGACGTATTAAAATGCGCCTTTATACCTAATTGACTAAAGAAGAGTTGCCATGACCTGGGGTTTAGAAACAGCACGCGCCACTTATAACGTTGCTCATTGGAGTGATGGTTATTTTGATATTAACGCACAAGGCGAACTGGTGGCTTACCCAGATGGCGACCAAACAAAACCGGCCATTTCTTTAACGCAATTAACTGAGCAGTTTAAGCAACAAGGTTTAACGTTGCCGGTTTTAGTGCGCTTTACTGATATTTTAAAAAATCGTGTAGACACACTTACTAACGCGTTTACGCAGGCGCGAGCAAATCGCGAATATAACGGAAAATACACCTGTGTTTACCCAATTAAAGTAAATCAGCAACGTTCTGTAGTAAGTAAACTATTAGCGCATCCAAGCGGGCTTGTTGGCCTAGAAGCAGGTTCAAAGCCAGAACTTATGGCTATTTTGGGTGTAGCAAAAGAGCCAATCACAATAGTGTGTAACGGCTATAAAGACAGTGAGTTTTTACGCCTAGCGTGTATTGGTCAAGCAATGGGCCACAGCGTAAAAATTGTGGTAGAGAAGCTTTCAGAACTGACCACACTACTTGAAGAAATAGACAACCTAGGCATTGAACCGGCTATTGGTATTCGCATTCGCCTAAACTCAGTAGGCAAAGGCAAGTGGCAAAACACGGGCGGCGAAAAAGGCAAGTTTGGTTTAACAGCAGGCCAAGTACTAAGTGCTGTTGAAGTGCTTAAAAAGCATAATAAGCTGCACTTAATGCAAATGGTGCATTTTCATATTGGTTCTCAAATTGCCAATATTCGTGATATTCACCGTGCTTTACGTGAATGTGCACGCCACTTTGCTGAGCTTACACAATTAAACGTACCGTTAAATACCGTTGATGTGGGTGGCGGCTTAGGCGTTGATTACGAGGGCTCTGGCTCGCGTAGTGCATGTTCAATGAATTACACCGTAGAAGAGTATGCGCGTAACGTAGTGAATGCATTTGCAGAAGTGTGCGATCAGCATAACCTTACGCATCCGGCCATTATCACCGAGTCGGGGCGTGCTTTAACTGCTCACCATGCGGTATTAATTACCGATGTAATTGACGTAGAAAAAGCGCCTAATCATTTAAATCCAGAGCCACCGCTTGAAAATAGCGCATTAGTGCTTGATGAAATGTGGCAGTGTTTACAGCGTTTAAACCCGCGTATGGCATTAGAAATTTATCACGACGCTATGCACTTATTTAGCGAAGCGCACGATCAGTACGTGCATGGCTTAGTAAGCATGCTAGAGTGGGCGAAAATAGAGCAGCTTTACTTTACTATTTTACATCGTGTACGTGCATCGCTTAGTAATAACGCGCGCGCGCACCGTGAAGTACTCGACGATTTAAACGAAAAGCTTGCTGATAAACTCTTTGTTAACTTTTCATTATTTCAGTCGTTGCCTGATGTATGGGGTATTCAGCAGTTGTTTCCTGTTATGCCAATCGAAAACTTAACTCAGCCACTGACTCAGCGCGCGATTATTCAAGATATTACCTGCGATTCTGACGGGCAGATTCGTGAATACGTTGAAGGCGCTGGTATCGAAACCAGCCTACCAATACCAGAATATAAGCATGGCGAGCAATACCACATTGCTATGTTTATGGTAGGCGCGTATCAAGAGATTTTAGGTGATTTACATAACCTATTTGGTGACACTGATTCGGTGCACGTAGAGCTTAACGACGATGGCTACGTGTTAACCAATGCCATAAAAGGTGATAGCGTTAAGGATGTATTAAAGTTTGTTGACTATGATAGCGCCATTTTAGCTGACAACTTTGCGTACCAAGTTAATAAACTTGATGTATCGACGCAGTGTAAAGAAGGTTATTTAGCTGAGCTTAATGCAGGCCTTGAAGGCTATACCTATTTTGAAGATTAATTTGTAAGCAACTGAAAGCGCAGTATTAGTGGCTGCGCAATGTTTAAAGGAATGGAAGTAATGTCAGTTATTCGCAGTGTATTTAGTATTGTTTTTTACACAATAAACACACTTTTTTGGTTTGTGCCTATTTTTGTTTGTGGGCTTATAAAGCTTATCCCTATTAAGCCTCTACAAAAGCTTATGAGCTGGGCAGCTAAGCAATTTGCAACTATTTGGGTTACCTTTAATAGCTTAAATCAAGCGTTATTTACGCCAACTAAACTTAATGTAACTGGCCTTGAAGACCTTAAACTAAAAGATTGGTACCTAGTAATTGCAAATCACCAAAGCTGGGTCGATATTTTAGTATTACAGCGCGTGTTTAATCGTAAAATTCCATTTTTAAACTTCTTTTTGAAAAAAGAGCTTATTTACGTGCCTATTTTAGGTTTATGTTGGTGGGCGCTTGATTTTCCGTTTATGACTCGCACGAGTAAAAGCCAATTAAAAAAGAATCCAAAGCTGCGTGGCAAAGATTTAGAAACCACACGTAAAGCCTGCGAAAAATTTAAAGAGATGCCAGTAAGTGTGGTTAACTTTGTAGAAGGCACTCGTTTTACTACGCAAAAGCATGAGCGCCAAAATAGCCCGTTCCCACATTTATTAAAACCAAAAGCGGGCGGTATTGCTTTTGTAATGCAAGCAATGGGCGAGCAAATTACTAAAGTGGTTAACGTTACTATTCAGTACCCAGATGGTATTCCTACTTTTATGGATTTTGCTGGTGGTAAGGTAAAAAATATCAACGTACACGTGGAAGTAAGGCCGGTAAGCGAAGAGCTTATTGGTGACTACACAGGTGATTCTGAATTTAGAGTTCGCTTTCAAAGCGAGTTAAACCGCTTATGGGAAAACAAAGAGCAAACACTACAATCGCTCGAAAAAAACCATAAGTAAAAGGTAAAAATATGAGCTTACAGTTATGCTAAAAAAGTGGTTACCAAATTGGCTTAACGGCTTAATTGTAGGCTGCGTATTGTTTTCTAATGTAATGCTTTTTGGCTCGCTAGTATTTGTACTGGGCCTTATTAAGTTATTACTGCCTTTGCCTGTGGTTAACTCTATATTACACAGCGCTTACCGAGGTTGGTGTAACGGCAACCGTTTAGGGCTTTGGTTAGGTTGCCCTAACATTGTGGTTGATATAAGTGGCGACTTAAACTCAAAAAGTTGGTATTTACTTATTTGTAACCACGCGAGTTGGTTAGATATAACTGTACTTAGCTCATTACATGCATTGCCTGCCCCTAAGTTCTTTTTAAAAGACGGGTTAAAATACATGCCTTTTATTGGCACTGGTGCGTGGGCCATGGGTATGCCGTTTATGAAACGGGTAAGCAAAGCGCAGCTTGCTAAAAATCCAAAGTTGAAAGGGTTGGATGTAGAGCGCACGAAGCGTAGCTGTCGTAATTTTCGTCATCATCCTACTACCATCATTAATTTTGTTGAAGGTACACGCTATACGCCAGCCAAACATAATCTGCAACAAAGTCCTTTTAAACATTTATTAAAGCCCAAAGCGGGCGGCATTGCTTTTGCGCTTGAAGTATTAGCCGATCAATTTGATGCCATGCTTAATACAAGTTTAGTATATAGCGGTAAGACAGATCACGTTTGTCGTAACTTGCTAAAAGGTGAGCTAGATTCTATTTATGTTTCAATAGACGTAACGCCCATTAATGACAATATGCAGGGCAGCTATCAAAGCGATGACGTATTTAAAGTTAATTTTCAACATTATGTGAATGAGCTATGGGTTGCTAAAGATCAGCAGCTTGCCGACATTTATGCTCAACAAGATTTACCTGAACCACAAATCAGTAAGGAAATTGAAACACTATGACCAACACCCATCTTCAGGAATTAATTGCTCCTTGGTTTGAAAAAGTACCCGACGCGGATTTTCTTAGCTCAATTACCGCAGTCTCAATAGGAATATTCTCTTTATTAATTGTTTACTTATTTACTCGTAGATTAATGTTACCTGGCATTCAAAAAATAGTGACGAGGCTTTCTCCTGAGCGAATTGGTGCGCTTTCTCCTATGCTTAATAAGCTAAATAAGCGTATTGCCGGAATGCTGTGCTGCGTATTGTTTTTAGCTACGTTTGATAGCGTATACCCAGTTAATGAAATTGCAGGAGAAATACTAAAAACGATAGGACAAGCTTTGCTTATTATTTATGCTGGTTTTATTTTTAGTAGTATTGTGAGCATTGCGGGTACTATTTATAACCAGTTAGAGTTTGCACGCGAAGTCCCTATTCAGGGCTTAATTCAGGTTGTTAAGCTAATAACCTTTATTGTGTGTGCAATTTTAATTGTGAGCATTTTTCTTGAGAAGTCACCTACTTATATTCTCTCTGGCTTTGGTGCTATTGCTGCCGTTACGTTATTAGTATTTAAAGACACTATTTTAGGCTTTGTAGCCAGTATTCAAATAGCAGCAAATCGCCTAGTAACCTATGGTGATTGGATTCAAGTAGAAAATTACGGCGCCGATGGCGAAGTAATTGATTTGGGTTTAAATACTGTAAAGGTACGTAATTGGGATAACACCATAACAACTATTCCAACTTATATGCTAGTTGCGGGTTCGTTTAAAAACTGGCGCGGCATGCAAGAGTCGGGCGGTAGACGTATTAAACGCTCACTCAATATTGATATGCACAGCATTTGTTTAGTGGGTGATGAGTTTAGAAAACAAATTGATGCGGCTATTCCGTTGCACGACTATATTCGAGTGACGACATTACCCGCTCAGGTTTCTAATTTAGGGCTGTTTCGCCGTTATGCGGAAGGCTATTTAAAACAGCACAGTAAAATTAATACGTCGCTTACGTTAATGGTACGAGAGCTACAACCACTAAACCATGGTTTACCTATTGAGTTTTATTGCTTTAGTGAAGATAAACGCTGGATTTCGTACGAGCACTTACAGGCCGAGATAATGGACCATTTACTTGCGGTATTACCCGTGTTTGGGCTTAGAGCGTATCAAAGTGTAAGTGGGCAGTTAAGCCCTCCTAACGAGCAACAAACAGATAAGCCAACATTTAGAGTGATGGCAAATAGTGTTGTAAAAGACCCACAGTAATAAACAAAGCTAAGAGCCACCAAATAGGTGGCTTTTTAAATTGCAGCCATGCAAATACAATTATTACTAACGCAACTTGCCAAAGACTATGCACAGCTGATGTCCAGATTGGCGAATACAGTGCAGCCGCTAAAAAACCGACTACCGCAGCATTAAGCGCCGCTATTGAGCTTGCAAAGCGTGGCTTACTTGCCAAGTTAATCCAGCTCTTTTGAAACGCGAGTATAAGTAAAAAACCAGGCATAAATATAAGTAGTGTAGCTATAAGAGCACCCACTAAAGGTTGCTCTGTAGTAAGTTGTGCGCCTAAGTAAGTAGCAATAGTAAACATAGGTCCTGGCACCGCTTGTGCACTCGCGTAAGCACTTAAAAACTGATCATCACTCAATGCTGGCACGCCAGCTTGAAGTACCGGCAGTACTACGTGTCCGCCGCCAAACACCATTGCACCTGCCTGGTAAAAAGGGGCAAACAAAGCAAACTCATGTCCTAGTGGAATAAAGCTCACACCAAGTAAGAGCGCAAATAATCCCAGTGCAATCCAATTAATATTACTTTTTGTACTGCTAACATTTTCTGTGGCTGTACCAAGTTTTAATAAAGGCCATATAGCACCTATTGTTGCAGCGGTTATTAAAATAGCGATTTGAGTACCCATCATTGGAAATAACACCAAAGCAAGTGTACTCATTACAGCAAGTAACTTAAGAGCAGCACTTGTACAAAAGCTTTTAGCCATACTAAGTGTTGCATCAGCAACTATAACAACGGCAAATAACTTTAAGCCCGCAATAATAGCAAAGTAAACAGCGTCAAACTGATGAGCACTCACCGCAAGTAGCACCATTATTAAAAACGAAGGCAGAGTAAAACCTACAAAGGCAGATATACCGCCCAGTACTCCAGCACGCTCAACACCAATAGCAAAACTAACTTGGCTAGAGCCCGGCCCAGGCAGCGCTTGGCTTAAACTAATAAGTTGTGCGTAACGCGTGTTAGTTAACCAATTTAACGAGTCTACAAAGTGGCGTTTAAAATAACCTAAATGCGCAGCAGGGCCGCCAAAGCTCATACACCCTAGTAAAAAAAACTGTCTAAAAATAGCAATTAACATTGCGCCAATATCCTTTGTAAAATTCATTAAATTGTCACAGCGTAGTATGACATTTTTATTAAAATGGCACATTAGTTTGAGGTCTGTTTAACAATCAAGCAAGATGCGTTGCTTTTAACACTCTCTTCATAGTTTGTTCATACATGTATTTGCATACTCTTGCTAAATTCTTAATGAATAGGGTATCACCATGACTTTAACTAAATCACTTTTAAGCGTAACCGTAGTAGCTGTATTACTTTCTGGTTGTGAAATGAATAACACAGGTAAAGGAGCCGCTATAGGCGCCGCAGCCGGAGGTGTATTAGGTAAGGCTACGGGTAATCATAAAGATAAACGTATTTTTATTGGTGCAGCTATTGGTGCACTGGCGGGCGCTGCTGTTGGCGACTACATGGATAAGCAAGAAGAAGCATTTCGTGATGAGTTAGCGGGTTCAGGTGTTGAAGTAGTGCGTGAAGGCGATAACTTACGTTTAGTAATGCCATCAAACATTACGTTTGCGACTGCTCAGTCTTATATTTCATCAGGCTTTAACGATACGTTAGATGCGATTGCTAAAGTAATGAACAAGTACGAAAAAACCTACCTTAGTGTGCAAGGGCATACTGACAGTACGGGTAAAGATAGCTTCAACATGAACCTATCGCGTGAACGCGCACAAAGTGTGAAAGACTACTTAGTGAACCAACAAATTATGGCTACACGTGTTAGCACTATGGGCTATGGCGAAACACGCCCAATTGCAACTAATGATAGTGCAAATGGCCGTGCTCAAAATCGTCGCGTAGAAATTCAGATAGTGCCAAATACCGAAGGTTAATCCTTATTAAACTGTAATTCACACAGTTTTTGATACAACGGGTTACTTGCTAACAACTCTTGGTGAGTACCCGTTGCTATGATTTCCCCATTTTCCATCACTACAATTACATCGGCATGTATTACCGTTGCCAGCCTATGGGCAATTATTAACGTTGTTCTGTTTTGCATTAAATGCTCAAGTGCAGCTTGTACATGGTGTTCGCTTTGCGCATCCAGCGCGCTGGTGGCTTCATCAAGAAGAAGTATTTCAGGGTCTTTTAAAATAGCGCGTGCCAGTACAATACGCTGCTTTTGCCCACCCGATAACCTCACACCCTGCTCACCTAAAAAGCTGTTATAACCTTGCGGTAACTGTTTGATAAATTCATCGGCATGCGCATACTTTGCTGCGGCATATACTTGCTCATCGGTTGCACTTGGGTTGCCGTAGCGGATGTTATGCATTACGTCGGAGCTAAATAAAATAGGGTTTTGCGCTACCATGCCCATTTTATTACGCAGAGTATTAAGCGATAAATCTTTAATGTTTACATCTTTAAACTTAATAGCTCCGCTAGCCGGATCGTAAAAACGTTGTAGCAATTCAAATAACGTTGTTTTACCTGCGCCAGAAGGGCCAACAATTGCCACGGTTTGGCCTTGATTTATATTTAGGCTTATTTTATTAAGCGCGCTTACGTCTGGGCGAGAGGGGTAGTTAAAGCTTATATTTTCAAGTGTAATAGCAGGGCTGTTAATGTTTTGCAGTAAGCTATCGTCTTGTGGATCTAGCGGGTTTTCTATCTCACTTTTAACAGCAAGTAACTCAAGTAACCTTGCCGCAGCACCAGCTGCACGTTGTAGTTCGCCATATACTTCAGCAACGGTTGCCACCGACATTGCCACCATAATAGCGTAAAATACAAATGCACCTAACTCGCCGCCGGTCATAGTACCTGCAAGTACATCGTTGCCACCTACCCATAGCATAGCGCTAATGGCACTAAAGGTTAAAAAAATCACCACGGCTATTAAAAGTGAACGTTGCTTAATACGTTTTTTAGCAACGTTAAAGGCTTTTTCGGTCTCAAGCGCAAAGGCATGCTGCTCTTGTGCTTCGTGGCTATAGCTTTGCACTACTTTAATATTTTGTATGATTTCTCCGGCATAGGTACTTATGTCGGCAATGGCATCTTGGCTAGAGCTTGCTAGTTTACGTACCTTGCGACCAAATATCATCATAGGAACAAGTACCAGCGGTACACAGGCTACAACCACTAAGGTAAGTTTTAAATTAGTAAACAACAGCATAGCTAAGCCACCAATCAACATAAGTACACTGCGCAGTGCCATAGAAAATGATGAGCCGATAATTGATTGCAGTAATGTGGTGTCGGTGGTTAAACGCGACATAAGTTCGCCACTGCGGTTTTCTTCAAAGTAGCTAGGGTGTAGCGTAACAATACGATTAAACACGGCTTTTCGAATATCGTTACTGACTCGTTCGCCAATCCACGACATTAAATAAAAACGGCTAAAGGTACCGAACGCTAATAAGCTGATTAAGCCAATGAGCACCAGTACAGCTTGTTGTAATTGATCTTTGGAGCCTGCAATAAATCCATGATCAATAACAAACTTAACACCTTGCCCCAACGACAAGTTAACACCCGCAGTGACCAATAGCGCGGCTAGCGCAGCTACTACCATCCATTTGTAAGGTTTTATAAAAGCAAAAACAGGTAATAAACTGCTAAAAGCGGCTTTTTCGGATGCAGAGGTGTTTTTTGACATAGTGGATTCTTTTTAAAGGTTAAGGTATAGATATGGCATCATCGGATTAAAAATCAATAGTATTAAATATCATCAATAAGGAATTGTTATGACAACAAAAATAATAAGCGGTGAATTTACAGTGGTTTTAGCGCCTATTGAAGGTTATGCCAAAGGGCAGCAAGGTATTAACTTAGGACGTATGTCGATCGATAAAACATTTAAAGGTGACTTAAATGCTACAAGCCAAGGCGAGATGCTTAGCGCAATGACGGCAACCCAAGGCAGTGCGGGTTACGTGGCAATAGAGCAAGTGATAGGTGAGCTTGAAGGTAAGCAGGGCAGTTTTGTACTGCAACACTTTGGCACTATGAATAAAGGACAAGACAGTCTTATTTTAAATGTTATTCCTGATTCAGGCACAAATGAGCTAAAAGGGTTAACGGGCAGTATGAAAATACGCATTGAGCAGGGCATTCACTATTACGACTTTGATTACCGCTTATAAAATGGATAACAAACAATGCAAAAAATAGTAGAATTTAAAAAGCGTGGTTTTTTTAGTAACGGCATTGATGTAGATGCTTTGAATGAGCGCATATACCACTTAAATCAAGAAGGTTGGAAAGTAATAAGTATAAATACTGCGACTGCTTTTCAAGGCCAAATAACGGCCTATATATTATTAATAGAAAACGATGAACTATAAGGATAAGAATGACATTAGCAGCGTGGTTTAGTTTAGTAGTTGTATGCATAATGGGTGCAATGTCGCCAGGCCCAAGCCTTGCAGTTGTACTAAAGCATACAATGAGTGGCGGAATGAAAAACGGTATGCTTGCTGCACTTAGCCATGGCGTGGGTGTTGGGCTTTATGCGGCAGCTTCGTTACTTGGTTTGGGGACATTGATGGCTCAGTTTCCAACGGTATACCAAGTACTTGTATATTTAGGCGCTGGGTATTTAGCCTATTTAGGTTTAAAAATACTATTAGCAAAACCCAATAATGACGAACTGCAAGTACAAAAAAGTGAGATAAGCGCAGTTAAAGCATTACAAGATGGCTTTGCCATTGCTTTTTTGAACCCCAAGCTCGCTATTTTCTTTTTAGCCTTGTTCTCACAGTTTATTGACCCGCAAAATCTCACTTTAAGCATTGGCATTATTATGTGCTTAACCGTGTTTGTAATTGATACAGGTTGGTATTTACTAGTTGCAGTACTTACTGAGGTTTCAAAAAATCGCTTTGGTTTTACTAAGCAGAACCCATGGCTTGATAAAATACTGGGGGTTGTGTTTATTGCTCTTGCTATAAAAGTCGTTATTAGTTTGTAAGATTGAGTAGAGATTATTGAAGTTTGCAGAGTGTATTTGTAGTTATATAGATAAAGGATTAAAACAATGACAAAACATATTTTAAAAAGTGCATCTTTCGACCCGAAGGTTCAGCAATATTGGATTCTAATGGCCGCTTTTTTTAGTGTACTAGCGCTGGTGACTATTCCGTTGTTACCCATTGTTTTAGCGATTGTATGGCTGGTGGGCGGGCGCATACTCGCAGCTATGTCGGCTGACTTATTACCACAAAAATTGGTAGTTAAACGTGGCATATTATTTAAAGAAGAAAAATCTATTCCGCTTGAAAAAATAACAGATGTAGGGTTAAGCCAAGGGCCGCTCATGCGAATTTTTGGATTATATCGTTTAAGCTTTGAAACGGCAGGGCAGTCAGGAAATGGTGCTTTAGTGTCTTTGCTTGGTGTGGTTAATGCGAGTGAGTTTAGAGAGGCGATACTTGAGCAAAAAGATGTATTGGCTAATCAAGGTAAAACGTCGCAGCAGGCAACAGAGCAAAGTGAGAAAGAGCTACTGAGAGCACTTACTTATAGTGTTAAAAATATTGAGCAGATGCTACTTGTTTTAGTTGATGAAAGGCAGCAAAAGTAACCTGTTTTAAACTTGTAATACTTATAAGGATGTTTTTATGAATACGGATATAAAAAATATATTTAATAATCATCCTGAGGCAGCTAAAAGTACGCTTATACAATTACGAGAGCTAATTTATACCGTAGCACAAGAGCAAAACTTAGGAGCTGTTGAAGAGTCTTTAAAGTGGGGAGAGCCAAGTTATAACACAATAAATGGTAGCCCCATTCGCGTAGGCTTTAAGGGCTCATCGTGTTATTTGTTTTTTCATTGCCAATCTAAGCTAGTAAGCACATTTAGAGAGTTGTACTCTCATAATCTTATCTTTGAAGGAAATAGAGCAATAGTGTTAAATAGTGAAAAGCCATTACCAGAACACCCAGTTAAAGAGTGTATTAAATTAGCACTGACTTATCACAGCGTTAAACACCTACCTTTGTTAGGCGCATAATTATAAGTACTTAGTAGATACTTAAAATACGCTACATATTTGGTTTGCGTCACAGGTAATAACAGTCACGTTTTCATAACCCACACGCGTTAATGCTTCTGCTCCCAACGTTGCGCGTGCACCACTTGCGCAGTGCACGTAAATAGGGCGAGCTGCGTCTTTTTCTATTTCCATTAGTTTCATCTCGAGTAATCCACGCGGAATATTTATAGCGCCGGCAGCCGATTTTGTCGCGTGCTCTGCAGGTTCTCGCACATCAATAAGTAAACCTTTATTTTGTTCAAGCTCGAGTTTTGCTTGCGCTGCGTCAATACGGCGTTGGTTAGGTGTGATAATTTTTAGTAAGTCAGGGATTGATGTAAGCATTAGTTTGTAAATCCTCTTTTTCTTAAAAAAGACATTAATAGGTGCTACTTGGTATAAGTAGGTTGAATTGAGTTAATACTTATAAATAACGTTAAAAACTGAAAGTTACTTTATATAAAGTAACTTAATAGTGCGGATACTGCTACAGCACTTCCGCCGATTAATAAAGTGGCATCGCTAGTTTCATGGCCATCTTAATATTAGTAAAACCTAATGTTAATTATATTAGAACTTACTAATGTAAAAGTCTATACTTAAAAAGGTATCAAAAAGAGAAATAATAAAATGAATATTGAACAACTAGCTGTCAACGCAGAGCAAGCCGAACAGTTTTTAAAATTAATGGCTAACAAAAATCGCTTAATGATTTTATGTAGTTTATTACAAGGTGAGCAAAGTGTAGGTGAGCTAAATAAAAATGTACCTTTAGCACAGTCAGCGTTATCTCAGCATTTAGCAAGTTTACGCAAGGCAGATATGGTTGCTACTCGCAGAGAAGGGCACACTATTTATTACTCATTGACCGATCCAAAAGTTGAGTCGATCATTGCTTTGCTATATGAGTGGTTTTGCCGACAAGAAAATACTAAATAAACGTAGCTATTTCATCGATAGATTTTTTATCCAGTGCATGAGCCGGTATTGTTGCATCATCACTTGGGTAACCTGCAATAAGTAGCATGTATGGGCGTTCGTTATCTTTATCGCGATTACATATGTCGGTTAAAAAGCTCATTGGTTTTGGAGTATGAGTAAGGGTTGCCAAACCAGCACGATGCAAAGCTTGAATTAAAAAGCCGGTAGCTAAACCAACAGACTCATGCACATAATAATTCGTATTTTTATCATCGGTGCTTACGCCCCCCTTTTTTTGACTAAATACAGCTATAAGCCAAGGTGCATGCTCTAAATAAGGCTTATTAGCATCGGTACCTAACGGTTTTAGCGCATCTAACCATTCTTCACCTGCTCTGCCTTCGTAAAAAGAACGCTCTAATTTTTCGGCGGCTTCTCTTATTTGTTTTTTTACATCACTGCTGTTTATAGCCACAAAATGCCAAGGCTGATGATTCGCTCCACTTGGTGCTGTGCCAGCTGCTTTTATACATGCTTCAATAATATTTTTTGGTACTGGGCGATCGCTAAAGCTGCGAATGCTATGGCGGCGTTGGCTGGTTTGTAAAAACTCGTTAGCACGATTTAGCATTTCGTCGTGTGGGTATTCTATAAAGTCGTTTAATGGTTGGCTTTGGTGATCTTGCATGGCTTTTCGCTTCTTATAAAAAGTATATGTGGTTTTTATACCGAGTGAATACAGTGCAGGCAAGTGTTATGAGTTTAAATTATGTTTATTTGTTGTTACAAATTTAACTAACAAGTAACTTATGTTCCTGTTTTGCTTGTGATATAAAACATTATAAAAATAATTACTCATATTCAAGGAAGTAAAAATGCTATCAATAACAGGGTTATCTAAAACCTACGATAATGGCGTACATGCACTACAAGGTGTTGATTTATCTATCGGCAAAGGGATGTTTGGATTACTTGGGCCAAATGGCGCAGGTAAATCATCGCTAATGCGTACCATTGCAACACTGCAGTCGGCTGATTCAGGTTCAATTACTTTTGATGGCATTGATGTATTTAAAGACCCACAGGGTCTGCGCCAACGTTTAGGCTACCTCCCGCAAGATTTTGGTGTTTACCCACGCGTTAGTGCTTACGACTTGCTAGATCATATGGCTGTTTTAAAGGGTATTCATAATAAAGCAGAGCGTAAAGAGTCGGTTGAAGGATTACTTGCGCACACTAATTTATATCAACATCGCTCTAAAGCCGTAAGTGGCTTTTCGGGCGGTATGCGCCAGCGTTTTGGTATTGCTCAAGCGTTATTAGGCGACCCTGATTTACTAATCGTTGATGAACCAACAGCAGGGTTAGACCCAGAGGAACGTAATCGATTTCATAACTTGTTAGTAAGCTTAGGTGAGCAAAAAGTCGTTATATTATCGACTCACATTGTTGAAGATGTAGCAGAGCTTTGCCCAAACATGGCCGTACTGGCCGGCGGCAAAATACTATTAGAGGGCAACCCACTTGCCCTTACCGATAAACTCCAAGGGCAAATCTGGCGCAAAGCCATGAGCCAAGAGGAAGCGCTAGAGCTTGAACCGCAACTGCCTGTTATTTCTAAGCGCTTATTTGCAGGGAAAACCATATTACATGTATTAGCCGATCAAGCCCCTGAAGGTTTTGAGCTCAGCAGTGCAAACCTAGAAGATGTGTATTTTTCTACGTTGCTTAATCATCGTAACAGCCAAGTAGCATAAGGGGGCGCTATGTTTTTTAATATGCTCGCGTTTGAGCTGCGCTATTTTGTGCGCCAGCCTTCGTTTTATGTGACCTCATTAATCTTCTTTTTTATGGCGTTTTTTATAAGCTCTAGTAGTAAGTTCCCGTTAGGTGGGGCGAATGTTCATATGAACTCGCCTTTCTCTATTATGCTTTTAACCGTTACATTTTGTACACTCGCTATGTTTTTAGTGGTTAACTTTGTTGCCAGCTCTGCTATTCGCAACAGTGAAAGCAAAATGGATGAGCTGGTTTTTAGTAAGCCCGTTAACCCTCTTGCTTATCAATCAGGACGTTTTTTTGGTGCTTACTTGGTTGTGCTAGTTGTTTTTTTAACTGTGCCATTAGGCGTGTTTTTGGGATCTCAATTTGGCTTGTTGGTTGGCTGGCTTGATAGTGAGCTAGTAGGCCCTAATAAGTTTATATATTACGCAGCGCCTTTTTTATATTTAGCAATACCCAGCTTACTGGTACTCAGTGCTATTTTTAATAGTGTGGCGGTCTATTTTAAAACCATGATGGCGATATATGTAACGGCCGTAGTGATTTATATAACCTACCAATTGGCGAGTATCTATTTTGATGATTTAGCGTTTAGAAATATTGTTGTTTACGCAGATCCATTCGGCCTCGGTTCGTTAATTGACTTAACCCGTTACTGGACTGTAAGTGATAAAAATACCGAAGTGTTAACGCTCTCGGGCGATTTTTTAATTAACCGTATTTTATGGGTAGCAATAAGTTTAGCGATGTTTTTTGGCCTCGGAAAGTTAGGTAATCGCGTAGTAAGTAAAAAACAGAAAAAGCAATTTGCTGTCTCAACGTTTGTAAAAAATAAACAAGCAGCACTTATTAGCAGCGCTAAAAATTACAAGTCAAAAGGGGTAAATACGCAATCGCAATTAGTAATGCGCAGCTTATTTGAACTTAAGCAGGTTATATTAAGTGCCCCTTTTATGATTTTAGCGGGTGTCAGTATTACTATGTTACTCGCACCACTCTTTGCGCCTATTGGCGCGTATGGCACAACAGATTGGCCGCTTACACAAAACATGGTGGGCATTATTCAAAACTCCTCCGCTTTGTTTATGTTTATCATTATTGCTTATTACAGCGCAGAGCTGGTTTGGCGAGAACGCCACAGTGGTATGGGTGATATTGTTGACAGTTTCCCGGTGCATAACAGTGTGTTTTGGGTATCTAAAATTATTGCGTTAATCACTGCAGTTTGTGGTCTTTATTTAGTAGGCATGATGTTTACCATTGCAGTGCAACTGTTTAAGGGGCAATTTAACCTAGAGCTTGGCCAGTACTTATTTAGGTTGGGTTACCTTACATTACTGCCTTTTATTATGATGGCTATATTGGCGTTCTTTTTACAAATAATTAGCCCTAATAAATACATAGGTATGGGTTTATTTATTCTGTATTACATTGCTCAAATGGTAATGGGTGCTTACGGGTTTGAGCATCATATGTATCATTTTTCCCAAAGCAGTAGCGTACCGTATTCAGATATAAACGGTTATGGACATTTTTTACAAGGCGCGCATTGGTATACCCTATATTGGGGGGCATTGAGTGTGTTTTTAGCTATTGTAGGGTTTGCTTTATGGCATCGCGGCCCGTCGCAAACATTGCGTACTCGTTTATCTTTAGTACGTTACAACATGTCTTTAAAAGGCCAGATTGCAGCCGTTATAAGTTTATTGGTATTTGTGGGCGCGGGTTATAACATTTATTACAACACCCGTGTAATCAACGAGTTTGTAACAAGTGATGATAACGAAGCGCTACAAGTAAGGTATGAGCAAGAGTTTTCACAATACAAAGACTTGCCACTGCCTATAATAACTGATGTTGATTTAAACATTGATATTTATCCTAAAAAGCGTGCTTTAAATGCCGTGGCTAAAATTAAGTTTACCAATACCGCAAACGAGCCAATAACCCGTGTGTTAATTAATGAGCCTAGCCAATCTAAAAGCTGGGATGTAAAAATGGCGGGCGGAAAAATAGTAGAGCGTTTAACCGATTTTGGCATGGTATGGTTTGAGTTTGAACAACCGCTAATGCCTAATGAAGTACGCGAAGGTGAGCTTTTAGTTTCTCGTGAACACGACGGTTTTGTTGATAGAAGATCTGATACTCAACTCGTGCACAACGGTACATTTGTAAATAATGGAGAATTATTACCAAATTTTGGTTATCAAAAGTATTTTCAAATTGCCGATAAGTATGAGCGCCGCAAGCACGATTTACCTGAGCTTGAGCGCGCACATAAACTAGAAGACAGCCGCTATTATACGCAAAATGAGTTTGGGCCTGCTAATGGCTTTATAAACTATAAGGCAACGGTAACCACCGATGAGTCGCAATTTGCTATTACACCAGGTTACTTAAAAAGTGAGAGTGTAAAAGACGGGCGCCGTACTTTTGTTTATGAAATGGATGCTCCAATTATAAACTTTTACTCTGTACTTTCAGCTGAACTTGAAAGTAAAAAAGTTGAGCATAATGGGGTAAATATTGAGGTGTACTACCACAAAGATCATGCATGGAATGTTGACCGCATGATTGAGTCAGTTCAAGACTCAATAGATTACTACACACAAGCCTTTGGCCCGTATCAGCATAAGCAGTTACGTATTATTGAATTTCCTAAGTATCGCTCGTTTGCGCAAAGTTTTGCCAATACGGTGCCTTACTCTGAAAGTATTGGTTTTATTACAGACTTAAGAGATGAGAGTAAAGTTGACCTACCTTACTATGTAACCGCACATGAAGTTGCGCACCAATGGTGGGGGCATCAAGTATCAGGGGCTAATGTAGAGGGCAGTGCTGTTATTTCTGAAACACTTTCGCAATACAGTGCGCTAATGGTGCTAAGAAAACGCTTTGGCGCCGAGAAGCTTCGTAAATTCTTAAAGTACGAGCTAGATAAATACTTAATGGGCCGTACTGGCGAAGCCTTTGAAGAAATGCCGCTATATAAAACGCAGGGTCAGCTGTATCTTCACTATAATAAAGGCTCAGTTGCGATGATGGCTTTGTATGACCGCTTAGGCGAAAAACGCTTAAATGCCGCACTTAAAGCATTTTTGAATGAGTTTAAATACCAATCAACGCCATACCCAACCACACTTGATTTACTCAGTTATTTAAAGCGAGATGCAACACAAGCTGAACAACGTTTTATTGATGATCAGTTTAAATATATAACGCTTTATGAGCTTGAAATGAAAGAAGTGTCGGTTACAGATGATGTTGATAGCGAAGGTTTTTATACGGTAACACTGAGCGTTGAAGCAACTAAGCAGCATGCCGATGGACAAGGTGAAGAAACAGAGCAGCCGCTCGATGAGCTAATTGATATTGCATTATTTAGCGACGACCCTGAAAACTTACTAGCTGAAGACTTTGTTATTTACTCGCAAAAGCATCAAATAGTGTCTGGTACCAATACTATTGAGCTAAAAGTAAAAGAAAAACCATTATTTGCGGGGGTAGATCCTTACATTAAGCTGGTCGACAAAGACAGTAAAAATAATTTAGCTAAATTCTAACGTCTATTTATTTACTAACCACTTAAGTTGACTACTTTAAGGGCCGCATTTATGCGGCCCTTATGTGTAATAAACTGTATAAAACTTCATGGCGTTTCTACATATTCCCCACAGCTTTTTACGCTAATATTTTATGTTCTCTTATAAAGTTACCTTACTGGTATTTAGTTTATAAGGAAGAGTATGAAACCATTAATTATAGGGGCGATAGCATTAAGCCTCAGTGCTTGTTCTGCGGTAACCATTCAGCCACAGGCAACAGCAAAAATAACGAGCCAAGCTAATTTCGAAGATAGCCGCCCATTTTATTTATGGGGATTAGTGGGTGAGCAGCGGGTAGACGTAAAACAAATATGTTCAAATACACCGGTTATTCAAATGCAGTCACAACAAACGTTTAGTGATGGAGCGCTGAGTTTAATTACGCTTGGAATATACTCGCCCCATACCATTAAAGTGTGGTGCCAAGAGCAAATACTAGGGGAGACATTATGAGCATCAAGCTATTTGCAGCCGGTTGCACACTGATTATTTTAACGGGGTGTACAAATATTTACTTTGATAACGGTATACAGAGCAAAGTAAGCAATAAAACGCTAAAAAGCTCACAGTGGCATCATAATTTTGCACTTGCGTTGTACGAGGGATCAGAGCCGTTAGATTTAACAACACATTGCCCACAAGGGGAGTGGCAAAGTGTTCATACGTATAAATCGTTTACTAATGGTTTAGCTGAGGTGGTTGTGAATCAAATCGGCCCAGCTTGGTACCCTAAAACAGTAGAAGTACAATGTAATAAGGTACCATTTAAAGCTAAATAATTATTTAAAATAGTTATTCGTAACGCAGTGCATCTATAGGGTTTAGTCTTGCTGCTTTAATAGCAGGGGCTAAACCAAATATAATCCCAATCATTGATGTAAATCCGAACGATAGTATTACAGCCCATGCTGGTATATATGCATCAGGCATACTAGGGACTAAAAACGAAATAAGCCCTGCGGCGCCATATCCTATAATGAGTCCTATTAAACCACCAAAGAGTGAAAGCACAACGGCTTCAACTAAAAACTGCAGCATAATAAAACCAGGTGTTGCGCCTAGTGCTTTTAATGTACCAATAACGCGTGTGCGTTCAGTTACCGACACTAGCATTATATTCATAACACCAATACCGCCAACAAGTAAGCTTATTCCAACAATACCAGCAGTAATAGCAGTAGCACTGCTGGTAAATTTATCTATTTGGGCACGAGATTTTTCAGCGGTTTCAAATTCAAAGTCGTTTTCATCTTTCTCTTTTAGTTTATGTAGTTGGCGCAATACACGGGTTATTTTTGCAAGCACTTGTTCTTCGTTAGTACCTTCATTCAGCCTAAACATAATTTGCACATTAGTTTGTGTACTTCCGCCTTCTAAAGCACTCATGGTACTAATTGGAATATTAATGTAATCGTCTTGGTCAAAACCAAATAAGCTACCTTGTTTTTCAGCAACGCCAATAATTCTAAACCATTCACCACCTAGCTTTATATATTCACCTACTGGGTTTTCAGGAAGGTTTAGCTTTTCTATGATTGAAGGGCCGATAAATGCGACCCTTCTTCGCTTATCATCGTCCTCAGCACGAATAAAGCGGCCAAGTTCAGGGTAAGTACGATACGCTTTTTGATAGTCTTGCTCAGTACCTATTACACGCGATGAATGGCTTTTATTTCCATACTCAGCCCCTCCCGAAAAACGCCAGGTAAACATTAGGGCAGTTAGCGTTTCAGCTTCTTTTATACGCGACTTTAAAGCTAAAAAATCGTCGTAGGTAAGCTTGGCATTTTTACCAACCATTTCGAGTTCAATACTGGTGTAAGGCTTTATTGTTGTTACATCTGGCGACATATCAGCAAATTGATCATTTATTTGCTTTGTAAAACCCTGCATTACTGCAACTACAGTAACTACGGCGGCAACACCAATAATAATGCCCAAACAGGTCAGTGCGCTGCGCATTGCATTAGCTTTAATAGCTGAAAAAGCGGCTTTAGTGCCTTCCATTATCGCAAGAGCTGATTTAAACATGCTGCTTGATTCCTTCATCTTTAGTTACATCACTTACCACTTTACCGTCGACTAAACGAATTACGCGTTGGCAATGATCGGCAATTTCTTGTTCATGTGTTACTAAAATAATAGTGTGACCTTCGTTATGCAGCTCATCAAACAAATCCATAATTTCGCGGGTCGTTTTACTATCAAGGTTACCTGTGGGTTCATCTCCTAATAATATATGTGGTTTTGTGACTAAAGCGCGGGCAATAGCAACCCGTTGACGTTGCCCGCCCGATAGCTGGCTAGATAAATGATTAACTTTATCACCGAGACCTACCCGTTTTAGTGCTTCTAGGGCTTGTTGCTTGCGCTGTTTGCTAGGGATGAAGCGATACACTAGAGGCTGCATTACATTTTCTAGTGCGGTTGCACGTGGTATTAAATTAAAGCTTTGAAATATAAACCCGACACTTTCATTACGCTGATGAGCTAGCTCTGTCTCGGTCATACTTTTTACTAGTTTGTCTTTTAAGTAGTATTCGCCACTGGTGGGTGTATCTAAACAACCTAGTAAGTTCATCAAGGTCGACTTGCCTGAACCAGAAGGTCCTATAATCGCCACGTATTCGTTTTGCATTATATGTACGTTTACATCATCAAGTGCTTTAAATACCTCTGAGCCCATTTTGTATTGTTTATTAATATGCTCAAGTTTGATTACCGCAGACATTAGGCTTCTTCCTTGTCTGCATCTGACTTAAGTTTTACTACATCACCTTCAGTCAGAAGACTTACTGGGCGCGCAGGACCAATAACAATGTTGTCGCCTTCATTTAAGCCGTCAGTAATTGCTTGCTCTATATCAGATGATATTCCAACAGTTACAGCAATTTTGCTAACTGTATTATCGCTATTTAGTCGCCACACAAATGTTTTATCGTCTTCTTTTTGGATTGCCTCTATTGGAAGTTTTAGACCATTTTCGGCAATGCTTGTTGCGATCTCTGCTCTACAACTCATTCCTGCATATAGCTGGCGCTCAGTAGTATCGAGTAATACTTTTACTTTAAACGATAAACCTTGAGAGCCTGCTTGGTTTTTAGCTGAAGTACCAATATTGATTACTGTGCCGCTAAATGGTTTATTGGGGTATGCGGCCGCATAAATATTCGCTTTTTGGTTAAGCTTAATACTCGCAATGTCGGTTTCATCAACACGTAGCTCGGCTAAAATAGCGCTTGGGTCGGCTACTAACATCAAATCAGAACCAATAATATTAGTAGTACCGGCTATAACGGTTTCACCTTCTTTAATATTTACAGATGCAAGCAAGCCGCTCATTGGAGCTCTAAATACACTTTTACTTAAGCGATCTTGCGCAATTTGTAGTGATGCTTGTGCTTGGTTGTACGACTCTATTCGTGATTCAATATCGATTTTAGCCAGATCGCGTGCGCTTTCAATATTCTCGTAGCTCTCTTGATTACCTAAACCGACATCGTATAAGTCTTTTTGTCTTTTAAGTTGTCGCTCTAGATTAGTAAGGCGTGTTCTACTATGTTTAATTTCAATCTCTGTGGCGCGAAGGATTGCTTTACTACGGGTAACTTCAGATTCAAAAGCGGTTGTATCAAGGCGCATTAACATATCGCCTTGTTTCACTCCTTGGCCTTCTTGAACAAATATTTTATCTACTCGGCCTGTCACTTCAGAGCGTAATTGCACTTGTGTATTAAAAACTAAATTACCTGAAGCCATTATTGAGTCAGCAATGTCGCCTAGCTCTACTTGAGCAATATTTACTTCGGCTTGTTTTTCA
Organism: Pseudoalteromonas sp. GW168-MNA-CIBAN-0100; assembly: GCF_040309225.1. Classification (NCBI taxonomy): domain Bacteria; kingdom Pseudomonadati; phylum Pseudomonadota; class Gammaproteobacteria; order Alteromonadales; family Pseudoalteromonadaceae; genus Pseudoalteromonas; species Pseudoalteromonas sp. GW168-MNA-CIBAN-0100. The sequence continues at coordinate 75,164 of NZ_JBEOOL010000020.1, forward strand.
TCGCCAGAAATTTGCTTTGACACAATTAGGGCTATAAATGCGCCTACAGCGAGTGTGATGATTATTGCTTTTTTCATTTTTATCTATCCGTGAATTAAGTAATGCGGAGGCAATACATACCCCCATCTAGTGGTTACATTGCTGCAATGACTGCCCAAATACCAAAAATAATGATTGAAGGAAGTGCAGAGAATAGGAGTGCTTTGTTAGTTGAAAAATTAGTCCAGCATTTTAAGCCGATCATTCCCAGCGCAATGCTCCAAAAGCTAAATAAGTTTATTGATTCTAATAAGCTATAAAAAGGATGGCCAATTTCAAGTCCTATTATTAATTGGTTAATAGATGCGTAGCTAAATACGGCTTGTTGAGATATTTGATCTGTACTTGCACTTAGTACAAGAGCAATTGTGCCTAGGCTTGAAATAACAACTGGCATCATTGTCCAGGTAGAGAATCCATACCAAGCTCCGTAGCTATGTTCTGATTCAGGATCTTGTTTAGCCACAAGCATATAATAAAGTGCCATGAGTGCATTCATAATAGCTAGCCCCATTACGCTGCCAAACAGAGCAAACCAAATTTGGTTTTCTGCATTTAGCTCTATACTTTGACGAATTGCTTTTTGCTCGCCAATTGTTGCATCTATACTTGATGCTGCTACTTGCTCATTAATCAAAAACTGCATATCAACACTAGAGTAAAAAATATAAACACTAGCGATACTAGCAAGGGTAATACATATAAATGCTAACCATGACCAACCTTTGGCGTGTTCAATACCATTGAAAGCTTTACTAGGATTTATATAAATATCGAGTAGGGCGCTAAAAGCGTTAGGTGATTTCATTATTATTCCTTTATACCTATTTTATGGCTAGGCAGTTATAAATGCCCAGTGACTAAGTAATAGAATAAAGGAAAAAGTATGTATTGTTTTCATTCAATTGTAACGGTTTGTTAACAGGTGTGAGGGGTCTTATTCAAAAACAAGAAAAGGGCCAAAAGGCCCTTCGTGTTGCAGCAAGTAACACATTCTTTCTTATAAATTAAAGTCTACAGAATAAGCAACGTAAGCTTTAATATCTGAATCATCCATATCTGTATCAGACAAACCAAAAGTAAAACCGTCTTTCGAAATTGATACACCGTAATCTAGAATATTGTCATCACCAATAAAGTCACCAGAGTAATGGCCTAAGTGAAGTGCCATTTCAGTGCCGTTACTGCCAACAGCAAAACCGTAGTCAGCTGTGAGGTAAAGTGAATCACCAAAGTCTGTACCATCACCACTTGCAGCTGATGTTGCTAATACAGAAGCACCAAAGGTAAAGCCTTCAACACTGATGCTACCGTAAATTTCAGAGAAATCTGCGTCTGCTTCAGAAGCTGCGTCTGGGTAAGCGTAATAAATATAACCAACATCGTAGCTAACACTTTCGTTAATATCGCCACCAAAGCCTGCATATAAGTCAAGCTCATAGGTCATTTCATCGGCCCACGATGCGTTTGAAGCCCAAGTACCTGCATAAAAGCCCGATTCATTGGCGTAATCAATACCGCCTGAAATAGCTGCATCGCCCCCAGTTTGCTCTTGACCACGCCATAAGTAGTTTGATGTTGCCGCTGCATTAGCAGTTACTTCAGCATGTACGGCTGTTGACGTTAAAGATGTTGCGCCCATTAATGCTATAGCACTTATAGCGATGGTTTTTTTTAGTTTTAGCATGTCCATTTCCCGTTATATGATTTTTGCTCGCCAAGGTTTTTATTATGTAATCGGAACCTTTAGGCTGACGGCTTTTTATTGTTTAACTAACGGGATAATTGCACTGTATGTGCCAGCTTCATTATTTTTTATTAAAAATTATTTTTTATTTATTAAAAACATGAGCTTGAATTTTATGAATAGGGTGGGGATATAACATGAAGGAAGATGTTGCGCACACTGCTGGTGCATAAATTAACCTAGCCGCACCATAAAAGTACGGCTAAATTAGAAGGTTTTAGCCGAATATAGTGCGCATAAGGCTAATTGTTTCGTTTACGCTGCGACCTTTTTGTACTTCACTCACAATTGAATCACGTTTACTGCGAATATGCTCAGGAATATCGTCAGCAGCAAGTGCACGGTCTACTAGAATTTCTGCAGACTCTTTACCTCTACGCTGAGTTTTACCTGTTGTAGTTGTAGTACGTTTAGGCTTGGTTAGCAGTTTAATGTAGTTAGAGTTATCTGGTGTTTTAGCATCAGCGTAGTGAAAGAAACATGGAATTAATGCTTTAATAGCAACCAATTGTTCTTCTAACTCATTACTAGGTTTAGCCATTTTGTACCATGACATAGCTTGAATACCTTTTACGATATCTTGCCAGTAACGCTCAAAATCACTATTTTTAAGTTTAGAAACACCAAGGGCACCACATAATGCATCTAATCGATTATTTGTAATCGGAGTAAATAAATCAGGGCGACGCATTGCAAGCAGTCGTGTTGCAGGCGCAAGTGTTGGTTTTTCGTTGTTGTCGGTGAATATTTTTGAATAAGCAGCAACAAATTGTTGATATTCGTATTGAGTAATATCACCTTCAAGTGGAATATTCACTAGTGCATCGTCAAAAGCACCTGGTAAATCACCAAGCATTTGATGGAAGCTCTTTGCACTCTTTGTAGATGCAAACCATTCAACGTCAAAGTTGTATGTGCTTGGATCAAGTGATGCCATGTGCTTACCGCTAAACGCAAGTAAGTCTTCAGGAATCATATCTTTAAGAGACTGTTCACGAATGCTTTTGATGTAGTCTACCAAACGAAGCTGTTCATCAAGTGCAATAACGTCTTTGTGTTGTTCTACAAATACACTTACAACAGGCCACGGAGCAATACGTAAAGTTTTAACCTGTAAAAAGCTGATAGCTGAAATAAGCTGATCGTGTAGCTTCTTAAGTACTGGTAACTGCTGTGGCTCTAGCAAATCGTAGTTCATACGATCTCTGCTTGCACTTAGCAATTCGTAACACCAAGGTAAAAAATCATCAGGGTGGTTTTCTACTTTCACGGCCATAAGGTTAAGGCTTAACTCTGAAGATTGCTTCAGAATGTTCTGATAGATTTGATTTTCTTGTTCGCCTAGCGTCATTTTTGACGGTGAAATTAGCAGTTTTTTCATGCCTTGTAGAATCTCCGGTTTAGATATATATTTTTTTGCTGGTCTATTTTAGCGCAATTACGCTAATAACAACAGCGCTGTCCTCCATACGTTGTAATTGAAGTGACTAAATCAGTATTTTTGCTAATAAAATGAGACTAATGCTTTAACATGTATCAATCATTTTCATCCAGTACAAATAGGCTTTCAACTGAGGTATTAAAATGCTTTGCTATTTTTAGAGCAATTATTACCGACGGCGTAAACCGGTTTGTTTCTACGGTACTTATTGTTTTGCGCGACACGTTAATAGCATCAGCAAGTTGTTTTGCGCGACACGTTAATAGCATCAGCAAGTTTTTGCTGTGAAAGCCCGGCCTCTTTTCGATACTTTGCTATGTTATTTTGCATTTCCTCTCCTAATCACGATTTTGCCAAAGCAATGAAGCGCCATATACCAAGAGCATGATACCTAGGTAGAATATTGCCATAGTTGCATGCGAAAATTCGGTAGGTATTTCATCGCTTATATAAAAAACACCAAGAAGGCAAAACCCAAATGCAAAACTTGTATGTTTATATGCATTAGTGTCAATGGTGTTTAGAAACTCATCTTTATAAGCGTATTGAAAATACATTTTTAACGGAAAACCCCCTTTAATGAGATAAATAATCACTATAACTATATAAAAAAAAACGCCCATTCCAACAGTTAAAAGCCCTCCAATATGTTGATCTTGTTTTATTAGTGAGTAAACACAGAGAAGTAAACAAACTATCCCTGCGCTTAAACTAATCCATATGTTTTGACCCATAAATTGCTCTTCAGTTTTAATATCCTGTTGTTTCATAGTATTCATCCTGTAATAGTATTTTATTTTTTGTAACCTCTGGGTATCAATGCAACCTTGGGGTATCACCGGGTCAATACTTATTTGTAACCTAAAGGTATCAAAATGTTTCAGGAAAGATTCATATAGAACAGGTAAAGTAGTTTTAGTGGCTTTTTTACATCAACTACAATGATTTTAAGGCTAACACTCGCTATGATAAGAACATTATTTGCACGTTTGAAAGGACGATCATGAAAACCTTACTTAAAATTGTAGGTGTAATACTTTTACTATGTATAGCACTAATTGTTGCCGCACCGTTTTTAATTCCTACTGATACTATTTTTAATAAAGTGTCGCAGCAGGTAGAACAAACAACTGGGCGCACTCTTACTATTAAAGGTGATAAAACACTTAACGTATTCCCTGCATTAAAGTTAGAACTTAACGACGTGCATTTTGCAAATATGGAATCAGGTTCGCGCGCCGATATGGCGAGTATGAAACAGCTTGCTGTACACATACCTTGGTTTTCATTATTTGGTGGTGAGTTTAAATTAGATAAGTTTGTTATAAATGAACCAAATATCCTATTAGAAACTGACAAAAATGGTAAAGCTAATTGGCAGTTGTTTGATGCAGTTGCAGAGCAACCTAAAGAGCAAAGCCAATCAGGTGAAGCGATAAAGCTTCCAGATAACTTTGATATTGAGTTAGGTGAGGTTGCTATTTATGGCGGCACATTTACTTATCTAGATGGTCTAACAGGTGCTAAGCAACAAATTAGTGATTTAGAACTCGCTATTTTACTTCCATCACTTCGTAAAACATTAGAAGTAAAAGGGGGTATTACTTATATGCAGGAGCGTTTTGAGCTTGATATAAAATTAGATACTCCTGCTAAAGCAATTGAAGGTGCTACTTTTAATGTTAAACAAACCTTAGATTCTCGTTTAGTTGATCTAACGTTCGAAGGGAGCATCGCTGGGCAAGGCCAAGATATTAAAGGTCAGTTATCACTAAGCGGTGAGTCAGTTAAAAGTATTGCGAAATGGCAAGGTGTAGAGTTAGACGCTAAAGACAATGCTTTTAACGCATTTAGTGTAAACGGTAAAATGCACCTAGCAGGTGAGAAATTTAATTTAGAAGATTTAGTTGCGACGTTAGACGCATTGGAAATAAAAGGTAAGAGTGAGCTTAACCTAGGTAAGCGTTTAGCTGTAAATGCTGATATTGATTTAGGTATGCTTGATTTAAACCCGTACCTACCTGAAGCAGTAGCAAAACAAGAAGAGCCAGTAGAGCAAAATGATAAACCTGCAGAGCCAATAGTATGGGATGACACTAAAATTGATCTAAGTGCGTTAAATTCACTAGATGCGAATGTAGTTATTCGTTCAAGTGGATTAAAAGCTAACGATATTAAGTTGGGCGCCAATCAATTTACTGTTGCTTTAAAAAATAGCGTTGCAAAACTAAGCCTAGATAGCTTTTCTGCTTATGAAGGGTCAGGTAAAGGCGTTATTAATGTAAACGCACAACAAGTGCCTTATAAAATATCAACTAACTTTGACTTAGCTGGTATAGATGCACAGCCTTTATTAACTGATGCGGCAGGTTTTGACAAGCTAATGGGTAAGGGTTCTTTAAATTGGAACCTAAACACAACTGGCCAAAGTCAAAAGTCGTTTATTGGTGCGCTTAACGGAAAACTTGAATTTGAGTTTGCTGATGGAGCTGTAAAAGGTGCGAATATAGCTGAGATGGTTCGTAAAGGTAAGGAACTCATTTCAGGAAACTTTGGTGCTGCGTCTGAAGGGCTGGATACCGGGTTTGAAGAATCAGAGCAAACAGATTTCTCTGCACTAACGGGAAGTTTTAACTTTACTAATGGTGTTGGTAAAAATACTGATTTATCACTTATTAGCCCACTCGTTAGAATATCAGGTGAAGGCGATGTTGATTTACCGCAAACAACAGTTAATTACCGTTTGGTTACAGGCATAGTTGGATCAATCGAAGGACAGGGGACCACTGATGACAGCACTGGTTTTAAAATACCACTACGTATAAAAGGGCCTTTCCACGATGTTGGTATAAAGCTTGATGTAGGCAATGCGCTTAAAGATGAAGCTAAGCAGAAGGTTGATGAGGCAAAAGAAAAAGCCAAAGACAAAGCAAAGGATAAGATTAAAGATAAATTAAAAGGTTTATTCGGTTAATCATCTATAGTTAAAACAAACAAGGCACTTATATAGTGCCTTGTTTGTTTTGTAACCACCTGTAAAATAGCTACATAGCCGTAATTACTCAACTTTAATAACCATACGCTCTAAATTAATTAAAAAATAACCTATCACTACCCCCTCAATGCTGGTACAATTGCCCGCCCTTAAGAGACAACTCGTTTGTTTTTTGATTGGGATTTAATCGAAATGTCTGATTTTTAAACGAATTTTAGACACGTTGTAATTACTACACCGGAGGTCATTAACATGATCCAAATGCAAACTCAGCTGGAAGTTGCTGATAACAGCGGCGCTCGCAAAGTGCAGTGTATAAAAGTCCTTGGTGGTTCACACCGTCGCTACGCAGCGATTGGCGACATCATTAAAGTTTCTGTAAAAGAAGCTATTCCTCGCGGTAAAGTGAAGAAAGGTGATGTTAAAAACGCGGTAGTTGTGCGTACCAGAAAAGGTGTTCGCCGTCCAGATGGTTCTTTGATCCGTTTTGACAGCAACGCGGCTGTTATCTTAAATGATAACTTGCAGCCAATTGGTACACGTATTTTCGGCCCTGTGACTCGCGAACTTCGTAATGATAAGTTCATGAAAATCGTTTCACTAGCCCCAGAAGTACTGTAAGGAGCCAATCATGGCAGCAAAAATACGTCGTGATGACGAAGTAATCGTACTAGCAGGTAAAGACAAAGGTAAGCGCGGAAAAGTGCTTTCAGTTGTTACTGAATCTGGTCGAATCTTTGTCGAAGGCATAAACTTGATCAAGAAACACCAAAAGCCGGTTCCACAATTGAACCAAGCTGGCGGCATTGTTGAGAAAGAAGCATCTATGGATGCATCAAACGTTGCGATCTTCAACTCGGAAACGAGTAAAGCTGATCGTGTAGGTTTCAAGATTGAAGATGGTAAGAAATTACGTATCTTTAAATCTACTGGTAAAACTATCTAATAGTTGGAGTAGAATGATGGCGAAACTGCATGAAGTATATAAAGACAAAGTAGTTGCGGAACTTCAAGAGAAGTTTGGTTTCAGCTCTGTCATGCAAGTCCCTCAGATCGAAAAGATCACATTGAATATGGGCGTGGGCGAAGCCCTAGCTGACAAGAAGATTTTAGATAACGCAGTAGCGGATCTAGCAGCAATCTCTGGTCAGAAACCTCTAATCACTAAAGCACGCAAATCTGTTGCTGGCTTCAAAGTGCGTGAAGGTTACCCGATTGGTTGTAAAGTAACCCTACGCGGCGAGCGTATGTGGGACTTTTTTGAGCGTTTGGTATCAATCGCTATCCCACGTATTCGTGACTTCCGTGGCGTAAGTGCTAAGTCTTTTGATGGACGTGGCAACTACAGCATGGGCGTACGTGAACAAATCATCTTCCCAGAAATCGATTACGATAAAGTAGACCGTGTACGCGGTATGGATATTACTATCACTACTTCTGCGAAATCTGATGAGGAAGGCCGTGCGTTGTTAGAAGCGTTTAACTTCCCATTTAAGAAATAAGGGTAGGGTTATGGCAAAGAATTCTATGAAAGCGCGCGAAGCAAAGCGCACAAAACTAGTTGCTCAGTTCGCTGAAAAGCGCGCGGCACTAAAAGCTATCATCAGTGATGTTAACACATCTGAAGATGATCGTTGGGACGCGGTACTTAAGCTACAAGCTTTACCTCGTGATTCTAGCCCTGCACGTCAACGTAATCGTTGTAACATTACGGGCCGCCCACATGGTTTCCTTCGCAAATTCGGCATGAGCCGTATTAAAGTTCGCGAAGCAGCTATGCGCGGTGAAATTCCTGGCCTTAAAAAGGCTAGCTGGTAATAGAATCATGGGAGTAAGACTATGAGCTTGCAAGATCCTATCGCGGATTTGTTTACACGAATTCGTAACGGTCAATCAGCGAAGAAAGTATCTGTAACGATGCCAACTTCAAAGCTGAAAGTAGCATTAGCTAAAGTACTAAAAGACGAAGGTTATATCGTAGATTTCGCCGTTAACGGTGAAACTAAACCTGAGCTTTCTATCGAGTTGAAGTACTTCGAAGGCAAAGCTGTAATTGAAAATATCCAGCGTGTAAGTCGCCCTGGTCTACGTATCTATAAGAAACGTGACCAATTACCTAAGGTAATGGGTGGTCTTGGTATCGCTATCGTATCAACTTCTAAAGGCCTAATGACAGACCGCACAGCACGTAGTGCTGGTGTTGGTGGTGAAATCATTGGTTTTGTAGCTTAATCGGAGGGGAACTATGTCTCGCATAGCAAAGGCACCAATTACTGTTCCTGCCGGTGTAGAAGTTACATTAAAAGGCCAGGAAATCACAGTTAAAGGCAAAAACGGTGAACTTACTCGTACTATCAACAACGCTGTTGAAGTACAAGTTAATGACAACGTTATTACTACTTTACCTCGTGATGGCGTAGCTAATGCATGGGCTCAAGCAGGTACTGCTCGCGCTCTAATCAACAACATGGTTGTTGGTACGCATGAAGGTTACGAGAAGAAACTTCAGTTAGTAGGCGTGGGTTACCGTGCTGCAGCTAAGGGTAAAACATTAGATTTAACTCTTGGCTTCTCACACCCAGTTAATTTCGCAGTTCCTGAAGGAATTACGATTGAAACTCCAAGCCAAACAGAAGTTCTAGTTAAGGGCGTAGACAAGCAGTTAGTTGGTCAAACAGCTGCTAACATTCGTGCATACCGTAAACCTGAGCCTTATAAAGGTAAGGGTGTTCGTTATTCAGATGAGAATGTACGCCGTAAAGAGGCTAAGAAGAAGTAAGGTAAGACGATGGATAAAAAAACAGCTCGTCTACGTCGTGCTAAACGCACTCGTAGAAATTATATTGAACAAGGCACAACGCGTCTTGTTATCCACCGCACGCCACGTCACATATACGCTCAAGTAGTAAATGCTGAGGGTAATGTACTGGCTGCTGCTTCTACTGTTGAAAAGGCTATTAGCGAAACAGTTAAAGGCACCGGTAACGTTGAAGCTGCGCAAGCAGTTGGCAAAGCGGTTGCTGAACGTGCGGCTGACAAAGGCATCGAAAAGATTGCTTTTGATCGCAGTGGCTTTAAATATCACGGCCGTGTGAAGGCGCTAGCTGATGCTGCGCGTGAAGCCGGTTTGCAATTCTAGGAGTAGACTATGGCTAACGTAGAAGCAAAGCAACAACAGCCTGATCTAGCTGAAAAGCTAATCGCGGTGAACCGTGTGTCTAAAGTAGTTAAAGGTGGTCGTATCTTTAGCTTTACTGCACTAACTGTAGTTGGTGATGGCGCAGGTAAAGTAGGTTTCGGTTATGGTAAAGCACGTGAAGTTCCAGCTGCTATTCAAAAAGCAATGGAAAAAGCACGTCGTAACATGATCAACGTAGACCTAAATGGCAACACATTACAGCATCCTGTTAAGGGACGTCATGCTGGCTCACTAGTGTTCATGAAACCAGCATCTGAAGGTACTGGTATCATTGCAGGTGGTGCTATGCGTGCAGTACTAGAAGTTACTGGTGTGCAGAACGTACTTTCTAAATGTTACGGTTCTACTAACCCGATCAACGTGGTACGTGCAACGATTTCGGCTCTTGAGAATATGAATTCTCCACAGTCAATCGCTGCAAAACGTGGCCTTCGCGTAGACGAAATACTGGGGTAACCATGGCAAATCAAACTGTAAAAGTAACACAAGTAAAAAGCTCTATCGGTCGTTTACCGAAACATAAAGCTACATTACGCGGTCTTGGTTTACGTCGTATCAACCACACTGTTGAGTTAGAAGACACAGCATGTGTACGTGGTATGATAAACAAGGTTTCTTACATGGTTAAGGTAGAGGGTTAATTCGATGCATTTGAATACACTTTCACCTGCTGCAGGTTCAAAAACTGCTCCAAAACGTGTTGGTCGTGGTATCGGTTCTGGTCTAGGTAAGACTGGCGGCCGTGGTCACAAAGGTCAAAAATCACGTTCTGGCGGCAAAGTACGCGTTGGTTTTGAAGGCGGTCAAATGCCTATGCAACGTCGTCTACCTAAATTTGGTTTTACTTCTCGCAAATCTTTAGTATCTGCAGAAATAAACCTTTTTGAAATCGCTAAAGTAGAAGGCGATGTGGTAGACCTAAGCGCGTTACAAGCAGCTGGTCTAGTTAAAAAGAACGTTCTTTTCGTTAAAGTTGTTAAATCTGGCGAAGTTTCACGCGCTGTTACCGTTAAAGGCCTTAAAGCCTCTAAAGGTGCTCGCGAAGCTATTGAAGCTGCCGGAGGCAAGGTAGAAGACTAAGGAAGTACTAATGGCTAAACCAGGTCAAGATACAAAAAGTGCACAAGGTGGACTTTCGGAATTGAAGCGCCGATTACTCTTCGTATTGGGTGCTATCATAATTTACCGTCTAGGTTCATTTGTGCCGATCCCTGGGATTGACGCCGCTGTACTTGCCGATTTCTTCGAGCAACAAAAGGGCACCATTGTTGAGATGTTCAACATGTTCAGTGGTGGTGCACTTGAGCGAGCTTCAGTGTTAGCACTGGGTATTATGCCGTATATCTCGGCTTCGATTATTACGCAACTATTAACGCATATGTATCCTCCGTTTATAGAGCTTAAGAAAGAAGGTGAGCAAGGGCGTAAAAAAATTAGCCAGTACACACGCTATGGCACGCTTGTGCTAGCTACTATTCAATCAATCGGTATTGCTTCTAGCTTACCGGGCATGATGGAGGGGTTAGTTGTTAACCCTGGTATGGGTTTCTATTTCACCGCAGTGGTGAGTTTAGTGACTGGTACTATGTTCCTTATGTGGTTGGGTGAACAAATAACAGAGCGCGGTATCGGTAACGGTATCTCTGTTCTAATATTTGTTGGTATTGTAGCTAACTTGCCGTCTGCTATTGGTTCGACAGTCGAAATGGCGCGCCAAGGTGATTTGAATGTTTTTGTACTGTTGATGGTTGCGGTAATCGTATTCGCTGTTACTTATCTTGTAGTGTTTTTCGAACGTGGACAACGTCGTATTGTTGTTAACTACGCTAAACGCCAACAAGGTCGTCAAGTATTTGCTGCTCAAAGCACGCATTTACCACTAAAAGTAAATATGGCGGGTGTTATTCCACCAATCTTCGCTAGCAGTATAATTCTGTTCCCTGGTACAATTGCTAGCTGGTTCGGCCAAGGTGAAGGTCCAGTCGCTGATGTATTACAAGCTGTTGCTACTACGTTGACCCCAGGTCAACCGTTGTACTCACTTGTTTTAGCTGCGGCTATTATCTTCTTCTGCTTTTTCTACACAGCGTTGGTTTTTAACCCACGTGAAACTGCAGATAACCTTAAGAAATCTGGCGCATTTATCCCAGGTATTCGTCCAGGTGAGCAGACATCTAAATACATTGATAAAGTGATGACACGCCTGACATTGGCAGGTGCTTTGTATATAACCTTTATCTGTCTGGTGCCTGAATTCATGACGATGGCGTGGCAAACGCCATTCTACTTCGGCGGTACATCAGTTTTGATTATCGTTGTAGTGATCATGGACTTTATGGCACAAGTACAGACTCACCTGATGTCTCATCAGTATGATTCTGTGCTGAAAAAAGCGAACCTTAAAGGCTACGGTCGATAAGGTCAGTTTACGGAGTTGAGCAATGAAAGTACGTGCTTCCGTTAAGAAAATATGCCGTAACTGTAAAGTTATTAAACGTGCTGGTGTAGTACGCGTAATTTGCAGTGAGCCTAAGCATAAGCAAAGGCAAGGTTAAGTAAACAGCGTGCAGGCTGAGTTTTCTCGGCCTGTGTTTTTAGTAGTAATTTGGTCTTCGTTTGAGTATCCTTACGGGCTTTTCAAACAGATGATTACCAAATTCGAATATAGGAGATGTGTTAGTGGCCCGTATTGCTGGCATTAACGTCCCTGATCATAAACATGCAGTTATTGGTTTAACAGCTATTTATGGCATAGGTAAGACTCGCTCTAAGGCTATCTTAGTAGCGACTGGTATCGCCGAAACCACAAAAATCGGTGAACTTTCAGACGAAATTCTTGACGTACTGCGTGATGCAGTTGGCAAGTACACTGTTGAAGGTGATCTTCGTCGTGAAGTTACTTTAAATATCAAGCGCCTTATGGATCTTGGTTGTTATCGTGGCCTACGTCACCGTCGCTCTTTACCACTACGTGGTCAAAGAACTAAGACTAACGCGCGCACCCGCAAGGGTCCTCGTAAGCCTATTAAGCGATAAGGGGATAGTATTATGGCTAAGACACCAATTCGTCGTAAAAAGGTTAAAAAACAAGTTGCTGATGGTATGGCTCATGTTCATGCGTCTTTCAACAACACTATTGTAACGATTACCGACCGTCAAGGTAATGCACTATCATGGGCTACTGCCGGTGGTTCAGGTTTCCGTGGTTCACGTAAATCTACACCATTTGCTGCTCAGGTTGCTGCAGAGCGTGCAGGTACTGCTGCTCAAGAATACGGTTTAAAAAATCTAGAAGTTTTCATTAAAGGTCCAGGTCCAGGTCGTGAATCTGCTGTACGTGCTTTGAATGCTGCTGGTTACCGTATTACCAACATTACTGACGTGACGCCTATACCACATAATGGTTGTCGTCCACCGAAGAAACGTCGCGTTTAACAATAGGTTAGGAGAAATAACATGGCAAGATATTTGGGCCCTAAGCTCAAGCTGAGTCGTCGTGAAGGTACTGACCTGTTCCTTAAGAGCGGCGTAAGAGCTATCGACTCTAAGTGTAAACTTGAGACTGCACCTGGTCAGCACGGCGCCCGTAAAGGTCGTTTATCTGATTACGGTTTACAATTACGTGAAAAGCAAAAAGTACGTCGTATCTACGGTGTATTAGAAAAGCAATTCCGTAACTACTACAAAGAAGCTGCTCGCCTTAAAGGCAACACAGGTGAAAACTTGTTACAGCTTTTAGAGCAACGTTTAGACAATGTTGTATATCGCATGGGTTTTGCTAGCACACGTGCTGAAGCACGCCAGTTAGTAAGCCATAAAGCGATTCTAGTTAATGGTCGTGTTGTGAACATTCCTTCATACGTAATTACTCCAGAAGATACTGTTGTAATCCGTGAGAAGTCTAAGACACAAGCACGTATCATCGCTGCTCTAGAGTTGGCTGAGCAACGTGAAAAGCCGACTTGGGTTGAAGTTGACGGTAAGAAATTGGAAGGCAGCTTCAAGCGCCTACCTGAGCGTTCAGATTTGTCTGCGGACATTAATGAACAACTAATCGTCGAACTTTACTCTAAGTAAAGTTAAGAGTTAAGAGAGGATAACATGCAGGGTTCTGTTACAGAATTTCTAAAACCAAGGTTAGTCGACATCGACGCTATCAACCCAACGCGTTCTAAAATAGTTTTAGAACCATTAGAGCGTGGCTTTGGTCATACTCTGGGTAATGCTTTACGCCGTATATTACTTTCATCTATGCCTGGATGTGCAGTAACTGAAGTTGAAATCGACGGTGTTTTACATGAGTACAGCGCGAAAGAAGGCGTTCAAGAAGACATCATTGAAATACTATTAAACCTTAAGGGTTTAGCAGTAACGTTAGAAGGCAAAGATGAAGTTTTTCTGACCCTGACTAAATCTGGTGTAGGCCCTGTTACTGCGGCTGATATTCAGCACGATGGCGATGTAACAATTGCTAATCCAGATCACGTTATTTGTAATTTAACTACAAATAACAGCGAGATCAGCATGCGTATTCGTGTTGAACGCGGTCGTGGTTATGTGCCGGCATCTAGTCGTTTATCCTCTGATGACGATGAGCGTCCAATTGGTAGATTGTTGCTTGATGCATCATTTAGCCCAGTTGAACGTATTGCGTACTCGGTTGAATCAGCTCGAGTTGAGCAACGTACAGATTTAGACAAGTTAATCATTGATATGGAAACAAACGGCACTTTAGATCCAGAAGAAGCGATCCGCCGTGCGTCTACTATCTTAGCTGAGCAATTAGATGCATTCGTAGATTTACGTGATGTAACTGAGCCAGAAGAGAAAGAAGAGAAGCCAGAATTCGATCCTATTCTACTTCGTCCAGTTGATGACCTTGAATTAACAGTACGCTCAGCAAATTGTTTGAAAGCCGAGCAAATTCAATATATCGGTGATTTAGTTCAGCGCACTGAAGTTGAGCTTCTTAAAACACCTAATTTAGGTAAGAAGTCTCTAACTGAAATTAAAGACGTGCTAGCTTCACGTGGACTTTCTCTGGGCATGCGCCTAGAAAATTGGCCACCTGCAAGCTTAGCTGAATAATCTAAATCACTATATTAGTTTAGTTAGAAGGATAGGGTCATGCGCCATCGTAAGAGTGGTCGTCAATTAAACCGTAACAGTAGCCATCGTAAAGCGATGTTTAGCAATATGGCAGGTTCTTTGGTGAAACATGAAATCATCAAAACTACTTTGCCTAAAGCGAAAGAGTTACGTCGTGTAATTGAACCTTTAATCACACTGGCTAAGACTGACAGTGTAGCAAATCGCCGTTTAGCGTTTGCTCGCACGCGTGATAATGAAGTTGTTGGTAAATTATTCAGTGAAATCGGTCCACGTAACGCGGATCGTCCAGGTGGTTACACTCGTATTCTTAAGTGTGGCTTCCGTACTGGTGATAATGCACCAATGGCTTATATTGAACTAGTTGGTCGCCCAGCGACTAGCGAAGCAGTTCAAGAAGACGCACAGTCTGCAGAGTAAGTCTTAAAGAAACCTAAAAGCCGAGCCTATGCTCGGCTTTTTCTTGCCTAAAATTTGTCAAACTATATGAACCAGTAATTACCTTCTATTATGGGCACTGACTCATAGATTCTGAATTGATAAGTTGTTTTGGCAGCTGCTTTAATTGCTCTACCTAATTACTCTTTATTTACCATTCATTCAAAATAGCCTATCAGATTCTAGTTAAAGATCATTTCCACTATATATTGTGATTTACAGCTATTAATAATACCGCCGCGAATTGAGCTACAATTAGAGCAATCCCTAACGAAGTTTCTACTTATAGAGCTGATTAAAAGATATAACGTGGCACTCTTATCAATATACCGGTACTAAGAACCTCAGAGTAAAGTTAACCATTACGGCCTAAGTAAACTTCCTCCTAAAATTTGTAAAACTATTATTAAACATAGGCTGATCAATTCAATTCAATTCTAAGCTTTTGATTAATTTAAATGATTTATAGCAATACGACTATTGCTCCATTGGTTGTTTTTTCCGCATCGATGATCGAAATATGTCTCTACCCGTTAGTAGTTGCCACAACTTTCATTTCAAATAGCTCTATGAACCTATTAATAATGGTAGTTTAGTTGTGTTTTTGAGCGTTTAGCTCAAATACTCAGCGAACAGCACATTATTTCAAGTTTTCTTCAAAAAAGGGTTGATCTGTTTTCGGATCTCCCTATAATGCGACCCCACTGAGA